>DASXQC010000805.1:0-5977 GCA_036493235.1 Reyranella sp. | reverse complement strand
ATCACCTCTTGGCGATGGATCGCGTGCGCCTCGACCGTGATGATGACGCGGCCGCAGATGTGATAGTCGCGGATGTCGGGAAGGACGACCTCGTCGACCGTCGCGCCGAGGTCCTTCAGCACGCGCACCGCCTCGTCGATCGCCGTCTTCATCTCGGGCGTCACCGACGTCGGGCCCTCGTACCAGCCGCGCGCCAGGGCGATGCGCATGCCCTTGACCGGCCGGTGGCAGGCCGCGCCGTAGTCGACCTTCGGCGCCTTGGCCGAGCCCTGGTCGTTGGGATCGTGGCCCGCCAGCACGTCGAGCATCAGCGCGCAGTCCTCCATCGTCCAGGCGAGCGGCCCGGCCGTGTCGAGGCTGAAGGAGAGTGGGAAGATCCCGCAGCGGCTGACCAGCCCGTAGGTCGGTTTGATGCCCGCCGTGCCGCAGAAGCCGGCCGGGTTGCGGATCGAGCCGCCGGTATCCGAGCCCATCGCGCCCATGCAGAGCTGCGCCGCCACCGCCGCGCCCGAGCCGCTCGACGAGCCGCCCGGCTGGTACGCGGTGTTCCACGGATTGCGCACGGCCGGGAACGGCTGGTCTGGCGTCATGTTGCCGTTGGCGAACTCGTGCGTGCCGAGCTTGCCCAGGATCACCGAGCCCGCGTCCTTCAGGCGCCGCGCCGTCTCGGCGTCGATCGACGGCACATAGTCCTGGCGAAGCGCCGAATGGCCGGTCGTGAGCACGCCCGCGGTCTCGTAGATGTCCTTCAGCGCCACCGGGATGCCGTGCATCGGCCCGCGCCGCACGCCGCCCTTCAGTTCGAGATCGGCCTGCCGCGCTGCGGCGCGCGCCAGGTCGCCGGTGACGGTGATGTAGCTCGAGAGCTTCTTGTCGACCGCGTCGATGCGCTTCAGGAACGACTCGGTGAGCGCCGTCGCGGTGATGTCGCCGCGCGCCAGCAGGCGGCCGGCCTCGGCGATGCCGAGCAGGGTGAGGTCGGTCATGGTGGGCTACTCGTCGGCGCGGAAGACTTGCGGCGGCTCGGCAGCCCACGCCCAGTGGCTGGGGATGCGCTGCATCAGCTCGAGCAGGCCGACATAGCCCTTGTGCAGATGCTCGATGTCCTCGGGCGTCAAGGGAAGCCCGCTGAATGCGGCGTGCGCTCGGAACTCCTCGAGTGATGGTGTCTTCGGCGACGACATTGTACCCTCCCGATGCCAAAGCGCCTGCAAGCGACATGCCGCGTAGCCTTGGCTTGGCCCTTGCATATCCCGCTCTCGAACTGGGGAGTAGTGAATGTTCAAGCGTGTTCGCCTTGCTGCCGTTGCAGGGCTCTTAGCGGCGATTGCAACGCCGGCCCTTTCGCAGGGCACATTGCGTATCGGAATGACAGCAACCGACATCCCACTCACCACCGGCCAACCCGACAACGGGTTCGAGGGATATCGCTTCACCGGCTACACGATCTACGACGCGCTGGTAAATTGGGACCTGTCGAAGGCCGACGCGCTGGCCGACATCAAGCCCGGCCTCGCCACCGAGTGGACGCCGGTCGAAGGCAGCGACGGCAAGCGCTGGACTTTCAAGCTGCGCCAGGGCGTGAAGTTCCAGGACAGCACCGACTTCGATGCCGACGCCGTGGTGTGGAATCTCGAGAAGATCCTGAACAACAAGTCGCCCCAGTACGACCCCAAGCAAGCGGCGCAAGTGAGCCAGCGCGTGCCGACGCTGGTCGGCTGGAAGGCGATCGACAAGTACACGGTCGAACTGACCACGCGCGTCGCCAATGCTCTGTTCCCCTACGACATGTCGTACGTGCTCTATTCGAGCCCGACGCAGTGGGAGAAGCTCGGCAAGGACTGGGCGAAGGTGGCGCTGCAGCCGATCGGCACCGGGCCATTCAAGGTCGATCGCATGGTGCCGCGCGAGCGGCTCGAGCTGTCGCGCTTCGACGGCTACTGGGACAAGTCGCGCGTTCCCAAGCTCGACAGGGTGATCCTCGTTCCGATGCCGGAAGCGGCGACCCGCACGGCGGCCCTGCTGGCCGGGCAGGTCGACTGGATCGAGGCGCCAGCGCCGGATACCGTTCCCCGCCTGAAGCAGGGCAGCATGGTGATCGTCACCAACAAATATCCGCACAACTGGGCCTACCAGCCGAGCATGGTCGAAGGCTCGCCGTGGACCGACATCCGCGTGCGGAAGGCCGCCAACCTCGCGATCGATCGCGCCGGCCTCAAGAAGCTGCTGGGCGGGATGATGGTCGAGGCCAAGGGCGCCGTCTATCCCGGCCATCCCTGGTTCGGCTCCCCGTCGTTTGACATCAAGTACGATCCCGCGGCGGCCAAGAAGCTGCTGGCTGAGGCGGGCTACAGCGCAACCAAGAAGCCCAAAATCAAGATCGCCATCTCGACTTCGGGCTCGGGCCAGATGATGCCGCTGCCGATGAACGAGTACATACAGGAGAACCTCAACGACGTAGGCTTCGACTGCACCTTCGAGGTCATGGAGTGGAACACGCTGATCACCTTCTCCTTCCAACCGGTGACTGGCGAAGCCTCCACGAAGGCCGGGACGAACGCCATCAACATCAGCCGCGCCACGGTCGATCCCTACTCGGCCTTCATGCGGCTCTATCACAGCGACTTCGTGCCGCCGAAGGGCGCCAACTGGGGCGTCCTGAAGGACCCCAAGCTCGACGAGCTGATCAACACCGCACACACGACCTTCGATCGCGCGGCGCAGGTCAAGGCGCTGGCGGCTGTGCATACCTACATCGTCGACCAGGCCTACTGGATCTACGTCGCCCATGACCTCAACCCGCGGGCGATGAGCCCGAAGGTGAAGGGTTTCGTGCAGGCGCAGAGCTGGTTCCAGGACCTCACGCCGGTCTCGATGCAGTGACGGCCTGATCATGTGCGTCCCTTGTTATCCCGAGCACAGCGAAGGATCTCATGACGATTGCCGGGAGGATTCCGGTCGAAGCGCCATGAGGTCCTTCGCCCCGCTCAAGACGACAGCGGGGGCGCGAGGCAGCTCATCATGCTGATGTATGCGCTGCGCCGCCTGATCTACCTGGTGCCGGTTGCCTTCGGCGTGTCGTTGGTGGTGTTCGCGCTGGTCCATCTCGCGCCGGGCGACCCAATCTCCGCGATCGTGCCGTCCGACGCGTCGCAGGAGCTGATCGACCAGCTCAAGAAGTACTACGGCTTCGACAAGCCATTGCCGGTTCAGTACTTCCGTTGGCTGGCGGTCACGCTGAGCGGGGACCTCGGCACCTCGATCGGCACCGGCCGGCCGGTGGCGGGGGAAGTCGGCTCGGCGTTCGCCAACACCATCATCCTGGCGATCGGTGCCTGCCTGCTTGCCTTCTCGTTGGCCATCATCCTTGGCGCGGCTGCCGCCTATGCCAAGTCCCGCACCGTCGATCGGCTGGTGACCTCGATCGCGTTGTTTGGCGTGAGTGTGCCGCACTTCTGGCTGGCGATCGTGATGGTGATCGTCTTCTCGGTCGAGCTCGGGTGGCTGCCGGCAACGGGCCTCGGCCCGAACGACGCCGCCGGCTGGCAGTTCGACTGGCCGCACATCCGGTACATGATCCTGCCGACCATCGCCCTGTCGGTGATTCCGCTCGGCGTGATGACTCGCACCGTGCGCTCGACCATCAAGGAGATCCTGAGCGCGGAGTTCGTCACCGCGCTGCAGGCCAAGGGCATGAACGACCGCCAGATCCTGTTGCACGTGCTGAAGAACGCGGCACCGACCTGCCTCGCCGTGATGGGCCTGCAGGCGGGCAACCTGATCGGCGGCTCGATCCTGATCGAGACGGTGTTCGCCTGGCCGGGGACCGGCCTCCTGCTGAACAATGCCATCTTTCGCCGCGACTTGCCGATCCTGCAGGGCACCACCCTGGTGCTGGCCTTCTTCTTCATGTTGCTCAATCTCACGGTCGACGTGATCCAGACCTTCGTGGATCCGCGCATCAAGCGAGGCTGACATGGCGGCCCGGAGCCCCTCGCTCGATCTTGATGCCGGCAGTACGGTGCGCGCGTCGCCCGCGGCCGCTTCGCGCGGCTACTGGCAGCAGGTCGGCCGTCGCCTGCGGCGCGATCCGGTAACCCTGGTCTGCGCTACCATCCTGTTGCTGATCGTCGCCTCGGCGCTGGCTGCGCCGTGGCTGGGCCTAGCCGACCCCTACAAGACCTCGATGATCCGCCGGCTCTATCCGGTAGGCTCGCCCAACTACCTGCTCGGCACCGATGAGCTCGGCCGCGACATGCTCTCGCGCCTGGTCCATGGCGGACGGCTGTCGCTGTTCATGGGCGTGACGCCGGTCGTCTGCGCGCTGCTGATCGGTGGGCTGCTCGGCATCACCGCCGGCTTCCTGGGCGGCCGGGTGAACATGCTGATCATGCGCGTCATGGACGTGTTCTATGCCTTCCCGTCCGTGCTGCTGGCGATCTCGCTGTCGGGCGCGATGGGGGCCGGCGTAGAGAACACGCTGCTGTCGCTGACGCTGATCTTCATCCCGCCGATTTGCCGCGTCTCGGAGAGCGTGACCACGCAGGTGCGCGGCTTCGACTTCGTCGAGGCCGCCCGCGCCTCGGGGGCCGGCACCTTCGCCATCGTGCGCGTCCATGTGCTGGGCAATGTGCTGGGGCCGATCCTGGTCTATGCGACGTCGCTGATCAGCGTCGCCATCATCCTGGCGGCCGGCCTCTCCTTTCTCGGCCTCGGCGTCAAGCCGCCCGAGCCGGAATGGGGCCTGATGCTGAACACCCTGCGCCAGGCGATCTACGTCAACCCGCTGCTTGCCGCGCTGCCCGGCGTGATGATCTTCCTCACCTCGATCTGCTTCAACCTGATGAGCGACGGCCTGCGCGCCGCCATGGACGTGAAGGCCTGACATGGATCGCGGTGGTTCTGCTCAGCCTCTCCTGCTTGCGCGGGACCTGCGCAAGCATTTTCCCATTGCGGGTGGCCTGCTCGGCCGCGCCACGCGCGTGGTGCGCGCCGTCGACGATCTCAGCCTGTCGGTCGAGAAGGGCGAGACCCTGGGCGTGGTGGGCGAATCGGGTTGCGGCAAGTCCACCGTCGCGCGGCTCCTGATGCGGCTGATCAAGCCGGATCGCGGCACCATGGCGCTCGACGGCGATCCGGTCGACCAGCCGCACGGCATTACCGTCAACGAGCTGCGCCGCCAGGTGCAGATGGTGTTCCAGGACTCCTACGCTTCGCTCAACCCGCGTCTCACCATCGTCGAGACGCTCGCCTTCGCCCCCAAGGCGCACGGTCTGCCGTCGGCCGAGGCCAAGGCCCGCTCGCGCGGCCTGCTGGCCAAGGTCGGGCTCGATCCCGTCCATTTCGCCGACCGCTACCCGCACGAGCTGTCGGGCGGCCAGCGCCAGCGCGTGAACATCGCCCGCGCCCTGGCGCTCAGGCCACGCCTGGTCATTCTCGACGAGGCGGTATCGGCGCTCGACAAGTCGGTCGAGGCGCAGGTGCTGAACATGCTGGCTGACCTCAAGAGCGAGTTCGGCTTGACCTACGTCTTCATCAGCCACGACCTGAACGTGGTGCAGTATCTCAGCGACCGCGTGATGGTCATGTATCTCGGCAAGATCGTCGAGATCGGCCCGGTCGATGCGATCTACAGCGATCCGCAGCATCCCTACACGGGCGCGCTGCTGTCGGCGCGGCCCAGCATGGATCCTCGCAAGCGCACCAGGGAGGCGCCGATCCAGGGCGATCCGCCCAACCCGATCGATCCGCCCTCAGGCTGCCGCTTCCGCACCCGCTGCCCGTTCGCCGAAGGAGTCTGCGCCAAGGCCGAACCTCTGCTGACCGACACGGGCGTGCAGGAGGTGGCCTGCCACATGCGCATCAAAGGCTCGGGCCACACGAGGGCACCATGAGCAATTTGCTCTCGGTTCAGGACCTCCACGTCACCTTCGTGACGCCCGATCGCACCGTGCACGCGGTGAACGGCGTCAGCTTC
>DASXQC010000804.1:0-7766 GCA_036493235.1 Reyranella sp. | reverse complement strand
GTGAGCGCGGCCTCCGAGGGCACGTCCTCCATCAGCCGGAACGAACCGTCGGGCATCTTGACGGAGCGGCTGCGGAACATGTCCGGATGCATGTAGCAGGGGACCTCGCTCCCGCCATTGCGATCACGCACCAATTGCAGGGCGCGCAGCATGGCGCCGGCGTGATCCCAATGACCATGGCTGAGCACCATGGCCTCGACCGGGCCCAGATCGATGCAGAGGCGGGAGACATTCTGTTCGAACGTGCGATCTTCCGGGCCGGAATCGAAGAGAACGGTGTGCGTGCTGTCGCCACGGCGCAACGTGAGCAGGCAGGACAGGCCGTGCGCGGCGCAACACAGGCAGGCACCGCCCAGCACCCATGCCGCGCCACGCCGTCGTGCGAGGCCTCCCAGTTCGGTCTCGACGAACGAGGGAACGGAGGAGAGCGAATCGGTAACATTGTCGACGAGAATCTGGACGTCGACGGAGTCGACAGGGGCAAGGCCAGTCATGCGCCATCATCAATCCAACAGCTTGCCACCACAAACCAAAACCATACGATATCGGGCTCGATCCCGGGGATCCTGCTCAGGGCCGATTTGGAGAGAACAGTGGGTGAGGAAATAAGAATCACGGCCGCCGATGGCGGGACGTTCGCGGCCTATCTGGCGGTGCCGGCACGGACGCCGGCGCCGGGCCTGATCGTGTTGCCGGAGATCTTCAACAGCAACCCGCACATCCGCTCGGTGGCGGACGGCTATGCGGCGGATGGGTTCGTGGCCCTCGCGCCGGACGTCTATTGGCGGCAGGAGGCCGGGAGCTACCTGCCTTATACCGACGAAGGCCGTGCGAAGGCGCAGGCGCTCAGCGCCCGATTGGACACCGACCAGCTCGCGCGCGATCTGGGCGACGCCGTCGCCGCGTTGCGGGCGCGCCCGGACTGCACCGGCAAGGTCGGGGTGATGGGGTTCTGCCTGGGTGGCCTGCTCGCTTATCTGGCCAGCACGCGGCTGCGGATCGACGCCGCGGTCAGCTACTACGGCGTGAAGATCGATCCGCATCTCGGCGAAGCCGATCGCCTCAAGTGTCCGCTCCTCATGCACTTCGCCGAGGACGATCCGCATGTGCCGGCCGAGACCGTGGCGGCGATCCAGGCACGCCTCGGCGGATTGGGCAACGTGAGTATCCATATCTACCCAGGCACTGGGCACGGCTTCAATCGCCAGGGATACCCGCCGTACAACGAGGCGGCGGCGGCGCAGGCGCGGCAGCGCACGATTGCGCATTTCCGCCGGCTCTTGTCGTAGGGAGGGGACCTTGAGCGAACAGGTAACCCGGGTCGATGCGAAGGAACTGAAGGCCCGTCTGCACGACGGTGGAGAGATCGCGCTGCTGGACGCGCGCGAGGAACTGCCATTCGGCCGGCGCCATCTGTTGATGGCCTCCTGCGTGCCGTTGAGTCGCCTCGAGCTGCTGGTCGACGATCTGGTGCCGCGTCGCGCGACCCGCGTGGTGTGGTGCGATGACAACGACGGCCTTGCGGCGCGCGCCGCGGCGCGGATGGCGGCCCTCGGATACCAGGACGTGGCGCTGCTCGACGGCGGGATCGCGGCCTGGGAGGCGGCGGGCTTTCGCGTCTACAGCGGTGTGCACGTCCCCAGCAAAGCCTTCGCCGAAGTGGTCGAGCACGAAGCGGCCACGCCATGGATATCCGCCGAGGAGCTGAAAGCGCTGATCGACCGCAAGGCAGACATCGCGATCTACGACAGCCGGTCGTACGAGGAGTATCACAATAACAGCATCCCCACGGCGGTCAGCGTGCCGGGGGCGGAGCTGGTCTATCGCTTCGCCGACCTCATGCCGTCCTCCGCCACCACGATCATCGTCCACTGCGGCGGCCGCACGCGCAGCATCATCGGCGCGCAGTCGCTGATCAATGCCGGCGTCGCCAACAAGGTCGTGTCGCTCAAGGACGGCACCATGGCCTGGCATCTGGCCGACTTCGGGGTCGTGCACGGCGCGACGTACCGGCCGCCCGACGTCACGCCAAGCGGGTTGCAGGCGGCGCAGCAGCGCGCGGCACGCGTGGCTGCGCGCCACGACATCGCGCGCATCGACAGGCGCATGCTCGACACCTGGCGCGCCGAAGCGGCCGAGCGCAGCCTCTACGTGCTCGACGTCCGCACGCCGGAAGAATACGAGGCTGGCCACCTGCGCGGCGCGCGGCTGGCGCCGGGCGGACAGCTCGTGCAGGAAACCGACAGCCACATGGCGACCTGGGGCGCTCGCGTCGTGCTGGTGGACGACAACGGCGTTCGTGCAACGATGACTGCATCGTGGTTGAAGCAGATGGGCTGGCACGACGTCGCGGTACTGGTCTCCGGTCCTGGAGACGGCGACTGGACGATCGGGCGGCACGTGCCACGCGTCCTCGGCCTGGAGGGCGTCTCCGTCCCCGGCGTCGTTGCAACAGACCTGCGCGACCGGTTGGCCGCAGACGCGGTCGTCGTGATCGATCTCGATCTGAGCCGGCGCCATGCGCAGGGCCATATTCCCGGCTCCTGGTTCGCGATCCGCGCGCGGCTGCGCGATGGGCTGGCGAAGCTGCCCCCGGGGCAACCCATCGTGCTGACATCATCCGACGGCGCGCTGGCGCAGCTGGCGGCGGCGGAACTGCGAGAGGCCGCGTCCGTTCCGGTGCTGGCCCTGACCGGCGGCACCCAGGCCTGGTTCCAGGCGACCTTGCCGCTCGAAACGGGAATGGCCCGCGCAGTCGACCTTGCCGACGACGTCTTCCTGTCGCCGCGCGACCGCGGACAGAATCGCGAGGATGCGATGCGCGAGTACCTGACCTGGGAGATCAATCTGGTCAGGGACATGGCGACGGACGACGATCATCGCTTCCGCGTCGTCGCCGATTGAGGCGTTCGATACGCTCCAATCGCTAAAGGTCAGTCGCCGACATAGGCTACGGCTTCGATTTCCACCTTCATGCGAGGATCGACGAGCGCCTTCACCTCGACCAGGGTCGACGCAGGCCTGTGTTCGCCGAAGTAACGCTGGCGGATCGGGTTGATGCTCGCCCGTTCGGTGACGTCCGTCATGAAGACGAGCACCTTGATGACCTGATCGGACCGCCCGCCCGCATGGCGCAAGCAGGTATCGATCGACTTCAAGGCAATCTCGAATTGGCTGATGGTGTCCGGCGGTATGGTTCCGTCCGCCTTCATGCCGACCATGCCCGAGAGGTATATGAAGCCGCCAGCCCTGACGACATGGCAGTAGTGGCTGACCGGCTCCATCTCCCCGGGCACCATGAACCGCTGGATAGGCATGAGGCAGCTCCCCTGTTGCGTGATCGGCGTGAGGCTACCACCCCTGCGGTCGGCTGGAATATGCTGACGGATGGCCTGCGCCTCATGGCGCGGAACTGCATCGAGCGTACAAGCGAGGACTCCTGATGGCGCGTATCCGTTTCGGCACATTCCTGGCGCCGCATCATCCGGTCGGTGAGGCTCCGACTCTCCAGTTTCAGCGCGATCTGGGACTTGTCGAGCATCTCGACAGGCTGGGCTTCGACGAGTTCTGGTGCGGCGAGCATCATTCCTCCGGCTGGGAGATGATCGCCTCGCCCGAGTTGTTCCTGGCCATGGCCGCCGAGCGCACCAAGCGCATCAGGCTTGGCACCGGCGTCGTTTCGCTGCCCTACCATCACCCCTTCAACGTCGCGCAGCGCATCGTGCAGCTCGATCATATGACCTTCGGGCGCGTGATTTTCGGCACCGGCCCCGGCGCCTTGCCGTCCGATGCGCGGACCTTCGGCATCGATTACATGCTTCTGCGCGACCGCCAGGACGAAGCGATCGGCGTTCTGAAACGGCTCTTCGCCGGCGAGCGCGTCACCTACAAGGGCGAGTGGTTCCAGCTCAACGACGCGCAGCTCCAGATCCTGCCGTATCAGGAAGATCTGCCGATGGCGGCTGCGTCCTCGATCAGCCCATCCGGCATGCAGCTTGCCGGAAAGTACGGCATGGGCGTCCTGTCCATCGCCTCGACCTCGCAGGAAGGCCTGCAGGCACTGCCGACCCAGTGGTCGTTCGCCGAGGAAGCGGCGAAGAAGCACGATCAAAAGGTCGATCGGAGAAACTGGCGTGTGGTGATGGCCTGGCACCTTGCCGAGTCCAAGAAACAGGCGGAGCAGGAGGCGATTGACGGCCTTCATCACTGGCACAACGAGTACAATGTCCGCGTTCTCGGCCGACCAGGCTCGGTCCATGTGGCGGACAAGTGGGAACTCCTGGCGCGCGTGACCGGCATCGGCAACGCGGTCGGCACCTCGGTCATCGGCACGCCCGACGAGATGGTCAAGACGATCCGCGCTCTGCAGGAGCTTACCGGTGGGTTCGGCGTCGTGCTGGGTTTCGCGCACGACTGGGCGAATCGCGAAGCGACGCTGCGCTCGTGGGAGCTGTTTGCCCGCTACGTCATTCCCGAGATCAACGGGCACACCCGTAACCTCAAGGCTTCGGCCGAGTATCTGGCGGCAAACAAGGTCGAGCTGATGGCCGGGCTGAACGCCGCGGTCATGGCGAAGGTCCAGGGCAACAAGGTGGCTGAGGCTGCCATGGCGGTGACCAGGCAGCGGATGGAAAGCCAGGCCCAGGGCGGTGGGCGACCGGATGCCGGTGCCACTGATCCGGACAAGACCTCAAGATAGTGTGCCTCCAGGAGCAGGCGGCCGGGCTACGATAGTGTGGCAGGTTTAGAATAATCCACGGGTGAGGAGACGCGAACGATGCGCACGAGCTTTTCCGTCAACGACATGACCATCCACCGGATCGTCGAGCAGGAGGCCGGCTTCACGCCGATGCTCGACTTCCTGCCGACATTGTCGAAGGAAACCCTCAACGAGAACCTCGAGTGGCTGGCGCCCGGCGGCTACGATAGCGCGAGCGGAAATGTCGTGTTGTGCTTCCAGTCTTACGTCGTCAAGACGCCGCACCATAACATCCTGGTCGATAGCTGCATCGGCAACGACAAGAACTTCCCGAACCGGCCGACCTGGAACAAAAAGAACGACAGCAACTGGATGAATGCGCTGAAGGCTGCCGGCCTCGGGGTCGAGGACATCGACTTCGTGATGTGCAGCCATCTGCACGGCGATCATGTCGGCTGGAACACAAGGCTGGAGAATGGCCGCTGGGTCCCGACCTTTCCGAAGGCGCGCTACCTGTTCTCGAAAAAGGAATACACCTACTGGAGCGAGATCCATCAGAAGACGCCGCTCGACCAGATCACCGACAGCGTGCTGCCGATCATCGAGGCCAATCGGGCCGAACTGGTCACCAGCGATCACGCGCTCAACGACCATATCCGATTGAGCCCGACCCCGGGTCACACGCCCGACCATTTCGCCGTCTGCGCCGGCAAGGGCGGCGACGCCGCGGTGTTCACCGGCGATCTGATCCATTCGCCGATCCAGGCCCGCTATCCTGAACTGGTCATGCGCGTCGACACCGATCGCGACCAGGGCGTCCGGACGCGGCGGAATTTCCTGGAGCGCTACTGCGACACTGACACCTTGTGCTGCACCATGCACTTCCCGTCGCCCTCGGTTGGTCTTATCAAGCGCTGGGATGACGGCTTCCGGCTGGAATACGCGTCGTTCTAGCCGCGCCGAGGTCGCGCTTCAGCGTCCCGGATGCCAGCCAGCCGCGCTGGCGAAGCGGGTGAAGAACGGCTCCTCGTAAGCGTGCTCGGGATCGTCGCGCACCATCCGGTCCATCAGGTGGGCGTCCGATCCGACCAGGATGCGCCATCGGTCCGCCTTGACCCCGTCCAGGATGATCGCCGCCGCCTCGGCCGCGCCGGTCGGCGCATCCGCGAGAAAACGCCGGGCACGTTCTGCGAGCATGGCTTTGATCTCTTCGTCCGACAGTGTCGAGGGATCCTTGCCCATCGAGGTGAGCCGCGCGCGGGCCTGGGCGATCTGCCGGGCATCCAGCTCGTCCGAATCGTTGCCGGTCTGGACCTTGAGCGAGTTGGTGCGAAAGCCGGTACCGATATGTCCGGGCATGACGACCGAGACCTTGATGTGCGGTGCATTCAGCCGGAGATCGGTCACCAGCGCCTCGCTGAATCCTTTCACAGCGAACTTCGCCGCCGAGTAAGCCGTGTGCGGCGCATTGGGGCCAATCGAGGCCCAGAACCCGTTCATGCTGCTGGTGTTGACGATATGCGCCTGGTCCGCCGCCTGCAGCAGGGGCAGGAAAGCGCGGGTGGAAAGGTAGACGCCGCCCCAGCAGATGTTGAAGGTGCGCTCCCATTCGTCCCGGCTGTTGGCGATCATGCTGCCGCCGCCGCCGATCCCGGCATTGTTGAACAGCAGATGGATGCGGTCCGTCGCGTGCTGGTCCGCGACTTCGTCGCGAAAGCGCATCACGTCGGCATCCTTGGACACGTCGGCGAGATGCGCGGTGACGCGCAGGCCTTGCGGTAGCCCCGCGGCCTCGCACTGTCGTCGCGTCTCCGCCATGCCGCGCATCGAGACGTCGCACAAGGCGACGTGACAGCCCTCGGCCACCAGCAGGCGTACCAGCTCGCGTCCCATTCCCGAGCCGCCACCGGTGACGACGGCAATCCTGCCGGAGAATTCTTTCATGGGATTCCTCTCTGTGCTTCGAAGGGCCGACTATTCTTACCGCCTATCGAGGCCCTGTGGCAGGATCAACGCATGAGGCGGAAAGGATTCGTACCGAGCGTGCCGTCGATGACGGACTTGGACCCGCCCCCGCAGGTAAGCAGGCCCGCGGGCGACTCCGCTCGACAGCCGCTGATCGACCGCAATGCGGTCCAGTATCTCGACCGCGTGCGCGCCATCTTCCGTCCTGCGAATAGCGATGCGTTGGCGCCAGGCCTCGAGCGCTTCGTCGGCCGGGAGGACATTTTCCGACATGTTGGCGACGTCGATACGGCATCCCACGGGACGCAGCCAATGATGCAGTGTCCGTCGTATTGGCCCGACGGCGCGACCTGGGTGCCGATTTGCGATCTGGAAATATTGGAGATACTCGACGATCAGGACGTTAGAGCGGGCTGATCGGAAAGAAAAATCGCGAGGGAGGGAGAACGTCATGCAGATCGGCTTCAATGTGCCCACTACCGGTCCCCTGATCGAGCCGGACAGCTTGGCCCGGATCGTCACGGAAGGCGAGGCGCTGGGCTTCGACTACGTGACGATCAGCGACCACATCATGGTGCCGCGCAATCTCGAGTCCAAATATCCCTATACCGGCAGCGGCGAGTTTCCGGCCGGCGCCTCGGCTGCGTGGCTCGAGCAGCTCACGACCACGGCCTACATCGCCGCGCTGACCAAGAAGCTTCGCTTCGTTCTGTCGGTCATGGTGGTGCCGCACCGCCCGGCCGTGCTGACCGCCAAGGTGTTGTCGACCATCGACTACCTCTCCAAGGGCCGCCTGACTTTGGGCATCGGTGTCGGCTGGTGCCGCGAAGAGTTCGAGGCCATCGGCGCCGCCCCGTTCGACGATCGCGGTACCGTGACCGACGAATGGATGGCAGCGTGCCGGGAGCTCTGGTCGGCCGAGGCGCCGAAATTCGACGGCAAGTATGTGCGCTTCGACGATGTCGTGTTCACGCCCAAGCCGGTGCAGCAGCCGATTCCGATCTGGGTGGGCGGGGAAAGCGCGCCGGCGCTGCGGCGCACCGTCCGCTATGCCCAGGGCTGGTATCCGGTGGGCACGAACGCGCAGCACCCGATGAACACG
>DASXQC010000803.1:0-4443 GCA_036493235.1 Reyranella sp. | reverse complement strand
ATCGTCGCCACCAATGCGCAGGAAGCCGAGCTGCTGCAGTCGATCAAGGGCCGCGCCGAGGCCAACGGCGTCGAGGGCATGCGCTTCCTGACCGCCGCAGAGGCGATGACGATGGAGCCCAACCTGCAGTGCTCCGCGGCGCTGCTGTCGCCTGCCACCGGCATCGTCGACAGCCACAGCTACATGCTGGCGCTGCAGGGCGACGCCGAGGCCAACGGCACGATGCTCGCCTTCTTCAGCCCGGTCGAGCGGGCGCGCGCGACCGACGGCGGCATCGAGCTCGAGGTCGGCGGAACAGAGCCGATGCGGCTTCGTTGTCGTCTAGTGATCAATTCAGCCGGCCTACATGCGCCAACGCTCGCGCGAAAAATCGAGGGCCTGCCATCCGATCGCATCCCGACCGCGTATTACGCCAAAGGAAACTATTTCACCTTGGCTGGCCGCTCGCCCTTCTCGCGCCTGATCTATCCGGTGCCGGTGCCGGGTGGGCTCGGCGTGCACATCACCGTCGATCTCGGCGGGCAGGCGAAGTTCGGGCCCGATGTCGAATGGGTTCCGGGCATCGACTACACGGTTGATCCACACCGCGCCGACAAGTTCTACGCCGCCGTGCGCAAGTACTGGCCGGCGCTGAAGGATGGCGCCCTGCAGCCGGGTTATGCCGGTATCCGCCCCAAGATCGTGCCGCAGGGGGCGCCGGCACAGGACTTCACGATCCAGGGGCCGGCCCAGCATGGTGTCACAGGATTGATCAATCTCTTCGGCATCGAATCGCCGGGCCTCACCGCCTCGCTTGCCCTCGCCGAGAAGGTCCGAGTGCTCGCCGGCAACGCATGACGGTGGCACGGCGCAGCCTCATCGCAAGCGTCCTGTCGTTGTTGGGTGGCTGCTCGCCGGCAGGCCTGCTGAACGCCACCGTCCCGCGCGGCGGCTACACGCGGCAGCGCGACACCGCTTACGGCTCGCTGCCGCGCCAGAAACTCGACCTCTATGTGCCCGAGACACCGCGGCCCGACGGCAAGTCGGTGATCTTCTTCTACGGCGGCTCGTGGGACAGCGGCGCCAAGGGCAACTACCTGTTCGTCGCCCAGGCGCTCGCCGCGCGCGGTGTCACCACGATCATCCCCGACTATCGTCTCTACCCCGAGGTTCGCTTCCCGGCGTTCGTCGAGGACGCCGCCCTTGCGACACGTTGGGCGGCCGATCGCGTCGGCCTCTCCGAGCTCTTCGTCATGGGACATTCCGCCGGTGCGCACATCGCGCTGATGCTGGCGGTCGACACGCCCTATCTGTCGCAGGCCGGCGTCGACCGCACGAAGATGGCCGGCGTGATCGGACTCTCCGGCCCCTACGATTTCCTGCCGCTCAAGTCGCCGAAGCTGATCGACATCTTTGGCGGTGCCAACCGGCCCGAGATGGAGCCGATCACCTTCGCGCGCGCACCACTGCCGCGGGCGCTGCTGATCCAGGGCATGGCCGACACCACGGTTTACCCGCGCAACAGCGAGAACCTCGCTGCCGCCTGGCGCCGGGCCGGCGCGCCGGTCGAGCTGAAGCTCTACCCGGATGTCGGCCATATCGACACGGTCGCTGCCTTTTCCGATCTCCTTCACAACAGGGCAACAACTCGCGAGGATGTGTTGGCGTACATCGACGCTTCCTGAAGGAGTACCGTCATGGCCTTGAAGATCAACCGCACCGCCTCCGCCCACTGGACCGGCGGCCTCAAGGACGGCAAGGGCGCGATCTCGCTCGAATCGGGCGCAATGAAGGACTACCCCTATGGCTTCGCCGCCCGCTTCGAGGGCCAGAAGGGCACCAATCCCGAGGAGCTGCTGGGTGCCGCGCACGCCGGCTGTTTCACCATGGCGCTGTCGCTTATCCTGGGCGAGGCCAAGCTCACCGCGACCGAGATGAACACGACCGCGAAGGTCACGCTCGAGCAGGTCGAGGGCGGCTTCGCCATCACCGCCTCGCATCTCACGCTCCGCGCGAAGATCCCCGGCATCGACCAGAAGGGCTTCGAGGAACTGGCCAACAAGGCCAAGGCCGGCTGCCCGATCTCGAAGGTCCTGAAGGCCGACATCACGCTGGACGCGAAGCTGGAGGCGTAGCTTCAGACTCTGAGCTCTCCTCCCTGCGCGAAGCGCGGGGAGGTGGCCGCGTCCTACGCGGACGGAGGGGTCATGAGCGCCAAAGGGTTGCCTCTGACCCCGCCGTCGCGGATAGAGCATTTCACGCGAAGCGTGAAATGCTGACGCGCCACCTCCCCGGCTTCGCCAGGGAGGAGATATAAATCGCTCCGCGGAAACGCGTTCCGGGGCTAGTGCGCCCCGGCCCTGTTCGCTAATGCTGGAGGACCTCCAGCGGGGACAGGGACCGATGATCAAGACGCGCTTCACCGAGATGTTCGGCATCAAGCACCCGATCGTGCAGGGCGGCATGCAGTGGGTCGGGCGGGCGGAGCTTGCCTCGGCGGTATCGAACGCGGGCGCGCTCGGCATCCTGACCGGCCTCACCCAGCCGACGCCGGAGGATCTTGCCAAGGAGATCAAGCGCTGCCGCGAGATGACCGACCAGCCGTTCGGCGTGAACCTCACGATCCTGCCGACGCTGGTCCCGCGACCCTACGGCGAATACATCGACGTGATCTGCCAGTCGGGCGTGAAGATCGTCGAGACCGCCGGCAACAACCCCAAGCCGTTCCTGCCCAAGTTCAAGGACGCCGGCATCAAGGTGATTCACAAGTGCACCTCGGTGCGCCACGGCATCTCGGCCGAGAAGGCGGGCGTCGACGCGATCTCGATGGACGGCTTCGAGTGCGCCGGCCATCCCGGCGAGGACGACGTCCCCAACCTCGTGCTGCTGCCGGCGGCGGCCAACGTGATCAAGATCCCGATGCTCGCCTCGGGCGGCTTCGCCGATGCGCGCGGCCTCGTTGCGGCGCTGGCGCTGGGCTGCGAGGGCATCAACATGGGCACGCGCTTCATGGCGACCAAGGAAGCGCCGATCCATCAGAACGTGAAGGAGAAGATCGTCTCGTCGGATGAGCGCTCGACCTCGCTGATCTTCCGCACCATGCGCAACACCAGCCGCGTCTATGGCAACTCGGTCGCCAAGAAGGCGATCGAGATGGAGACCGAGGGCAAGACCATCCAGGAGATCGGCCCGATCGTGTCCGGCGCCAAGGGCCGGATCGTCTACGAGACCGGCGACCTCGAGCACGGCGTGTGGTCGGCCGGCACCTGCATGGGCCTGATCAGCGACATCCCGAGCTGCAAGGAGCTGGTCGAGCGGATCGTCGGCGAGGCCGAGGGGATGATCAGAGGTCGCCTGAGCCAGGCGGTCGCGGCCTAGCCGCACCGGCCCACAGCCAGCGCAGGCCGAGCCCGACCAGCGGAGGGACCAAGCAGACGCCGACCACCAAGGGGCCGATGTCGCTGAACAGGCAGCCCGGCCCCTTGCGCGTCCCGACCACGCAGTCGGCGGCATCGAAGGAGAAGGCGAGCGCCACCAGCAGCAGCGGGTTGGTGCCGGCGCCGGCCAGCCAAAGCTGCCACCACGGGCCGTCGTAGCCCGGCACCCATCGGCACACGGTGGCGCTGGCCGCCGCGGCCACGGCCATGATGATGGAAAAGCTTTCAATCGAGGCGGTGTTGATCAGCGCACCGCCGACCGCGCCGATCAGTAGAGCGCTGACGACCTGGCCGAAGACGAAGGGAATGGCTGGGCGCATGGCTCAGATCGGCATCACGCCGCGGCGCGGACTCGCGGCGGCCAGGGTATCGGCGCTGATCGGCGCGCCGAGGCTCTTCAGTTTCTCGCGCTGCTCGGCGATCGGCGTGCGCAGGACACCGTCCTCCAGTGCTGCCAGCTTGGCGAACGGCGGCGACGCGAGCGTGCGCGCCATCCAGGCCGCCGCGCGCGGCCACTTGCCGGCGTCGATCTGGAAGCGCACCCAGCCGGCGTTGCGGAAGAAGCAGGCTGGCGCGATGTCGGCCAGTCCCAGTGTGCCGAAGCGGAAGCCGTCGGCCGGCGCTTCGGACTCGAGATAGTCCAGCACCGCCGGCATATCCTCGGCGAGATTCTTGTCGACCAGCGCACGGTCACCCTTCTCGCCCCACACCGACGGACGGAGGGCGATCTGGTTGAACAGCCGCCAGATGAAGACGTCGCCCATGCGCGTGTCGGCGAACTCCTCGAGCCAGCGGGCGCGCGCGCGATCGGCGACGTCGCGCGGGTAGAGCGACGGCGCCGGGAAGCGGTCCTCGAGATATTGACAGATGACCGAGGAGTCGGAGAGCGTCACGCGGTCGTCGATCAGCACCGGGATGCGGCGGAGCGGGCTCAACGTCGAGAAGCGATCGTCGCCCATGAAGGGGATGATCGGATCGATCTCGTACGGCACGCCCTTTACGTGGAGGCAGACGAGCACCTTGCGGA
>DASXQC010000802.1:0-13770 GCA_036493235.1 Reyranella sp. | reverse complement strand
CTTCCGCTCGGGCGAGATGATCGAGCAGGCTCACATCGAGGAGCGCGACTGCACCTTCCTGTTCGGAGACGACACCGGCTTCACGTTCATGGACAAGGAAAACTACGAGCAGCTCGTGGTCGGCAGCGACGTGCTCGATCCCGACCAGTCGCGCTGGCTGCAGGACGGCATGGAAGTCCAGGTGTCGCTGCACGAGGGCACGCCGGTTGGCTGCACCTTGCCCAAGAGCGTCGTGCTCGCCGTCACCGAGGCCGACGCCGTGGTGAAGGGCCAGACCGCTTCTTCTTCGTACAAGCCGGCCGTGGTCGAGGGCGGCATTCGCGTGATGGTGCCGCCGCACATCGCCGTCGGCACCCGCCTGGTGATCAACACCGAGGACGGTAGCTACATGGAACGCGCCAAGGACTAAGTGCCATCCCTCCTTCTCATATTTCTCTCCCCGCCAGGGGGAGAGGTCAGGGGAAGGGGAATCGGCGTGCGTAACCCCCTCACCCGTCCTCTCCCATAGCGAGGGAGAGGAAAATGAGGATCGGAGGAGGTTTGAAATGAGTTTACCCCCTAGAGACAAACCCGTCGCCCGCGTCGGCCGCGGCCCGCTGATGATGGGGCGCGAGCGCTCCGGGCCGCCCGAGCGCAAGTCGCTGGCCGCCCGCTCGGCCACCATCACGGTGATGATCCGTGCCGCCTTCGCTGCGGCCAAGGGGCTGAAGCGCGACTTCGGCGAGGTCGAGCAGCTCCAGGTTTCCGAGAAGGGTCCGGGCGATTTCGTGAGCCGCGCCGACATCATGGCCGAGCGCGTCCTGCGCAAGGAACTCGAGCGCACGCGGCCGGAGTACGGCTTCCTCGGCGAGGAAGGCGGCGAGACCAAGGGCGACGGCCGCAACCGCTGGATCGCCGATCCGCTCGACGGCACCACGAATTTCCTGCACGGCGTGCCGCATTTCGCGATCTCGCTCGCGCTCGAGCGCGACGGCGAGGTGATCGCGGGTGTGATCTACCAGCCGATCTCCGACGAGCTGTTCTGGGCCGAAAAGGGCAACGGCGCCTTCATCGACACGCCCAATGCCCGCTCGCGCCGCCTGCGCGTCTCGGGCCGCAAGGAGCCGGCGCGCGCGCTGGTCGGCACCGGCATCCCGCATATCGGCAAGGGCGGTCATCCGACCTACGTGAAGAAGCTGGAGGCGGTGGCGAACAAGACCGCCGGTGTGCGCCGCTGGGGCGCCGCGGCGCTCGACCTCGCCTTCGTCGCTGCCGGCCGCTACGACGCCTTCTTCGAATACGGCCTGTCGCCGTGGGACGTCGCGGCCGGCGTCCTATTGGTACGCGAGGCGGGAGGCATGGTGAACGAGATCCCGGGCGGCGCCTTCGTGCTCGGCACCTCGACCAGCATCCTCGCCACCAACGCCGGCCTGCGCGACACGATGGTCGAGATCCTGGCGTAGTCTTGCCTGACCGCGGGCGTCCTGCCCCGACTCATAAGCTTGAGCGAGCGAGACGCCCGCAGTCCGGCAAGAGGCTACTTCTTCTGCAGCACGTCGAGCAGCACCAGGCTCATCGCCTCGGCGCCGGTGCGGATGCTGGGCTCGGGCACCGGCGCGAACTCGGGCGAGTGGTTGCCGGGCACCGATATCTTCTCGGCCGCCGCCTTCCGCAGCATCGCCGGATCGAGCCCGCCGATGCCGAAGTAGAAGGACGGCACGCCCGCGATCACGAACTCCGAGTAATCCTCGCTGGCCGAGCCGGGCTCGCTCATCAGCCGCGCCTTGTCGCCGAACGCGGCCTTCAGGACGGCGCCGCTGCGCGTGGTCAGCGCCTCGTCGTTCACCACCGACTTCGCCCCTTCGGTGAGGTGGATGTCGGGCTCGGGCGCACCGGCCATCATCGCCACCGCCTTGGCCGTGCGGTTGATGCCGTCGAGCATCTTGAGCCGCGTGTCGTTGTCGTAGGAGCGAATGGTGCCGCGCACGGTGGCGGTGTCGGGAATGACGTTGCCAGCGTTGCCCGCCTGCACCGAGCCGATGGTGATCACGCCGAACTTCGCCGAATCCTTCTCGCGGCTGATCACGCTCTGCACGTCGACGATGAAGTGCGCCGCCTCCATCACCGGATCGATCGTGACGTGCGGCCGCGAGCCGTGGCCGCCCTTGCCCTTGAAGGTGATCTGGAGACCATCCGATGTCGAATTGATGACGCCCGGCTTGTAGAAGACGTAGCCGTACGGACCCGGCCCGACATGCAGCGCGAAGCCGTAGTCGGGCTTGGGAAAGCGCGTGAACAGGCCGTCCGTCACCATGCGCCTGGCGCCGCCGCCGCCCTCCTCGGCCGGCTGGCCGACGAACATCAGCGTGCCGCTCCAGTGGTCCTTGAGGTCGAGCATGGTCTTCGCCACCGCGACCCACGCCGCCATATGAACGTCATGGCCGCAGGCATGCATGACCGGCGTCTCGACACCGCGCAGGGTTTGCTTGGCATGGCTGGCATAGGGCAGCCCGGTCTTCTCCTCGAGCGGCAGCGCGTCGAGCTCGGTCCGGATCATGACCGTCGGACCAGGACCGTTCTTGTAGAGCGCAACAATGCCGGTCTTGCCGACGCCTTCCGTGACCTCGAAGCCGAGCGCCTTCATTTCGCCCGCTAGCTTTGCTGCTGTGCGCGCTTCCTGGAACCCCAGCTCGGGATGGAGATGGATGTCCTCGTAGATCGCCTTGAGGTGCGGATACTGCGCATCGAGGCTGCGATCGATGGCGGCGCGGGTTCCGGCGACGTCGGCCGCGCCGGCGCCCCCCGGCAGGGCTGCCATGAGCAGCACGACGCTCCACATCCTGACCATGCGATCTCCTCCCCGTTCTCAAGTCGGTTCACAGGGAGGTTAGCCGCGCCCTATTGGCCCCGCCACCGTCATTGGTTATTGTCAAATCGGTGTTCCCGGCCAGGCCCGAAATCCTTTAAAGGACAAATGGTTATGCCAAGCCGTACAGCCTCCGTGCGGAGCCTGGCGCTCGCCGTCGCCGCCATCGGGACGGTAGCCGCCACAGTACAAGCCGCGCCCAAGACGGCCGCGCCCACACCGGCTGCGGCCCAGCCGGCCGCGCCGACGCCTGCCCAGCCGTCGGAGGCTGCGGGCAGCCCCGCGGCGACCGTTGCGTTCGACCGGCAGTCGGTGGAGATCAACGCCGCCGCGCGCGGCGCGCTCGACACGCTGGCCCAGGTGCTGAGGGCCCAGGGCGTGCGCCAGGTCGAGCTGCGCGGCTATGCCACCGGTGAGGACGCCGACGATGCCCGCAAGCTTGCCCTTGTGCGCACGCTGGCCGTGCGCATGTACCTGATCGACCAGGGCGTGAGGGCGCGTATCGAAGTCATGGCACAGGCCGCTCCGGCAAAGGGCGGGACCAAGGAACGCGTCGACGTCATGACGCCGTAGAGAATCCGGAACGCATGAGCAGTCCCCTTCCCTATCTCATTCGCATGCTGCTGTTCCTCGCCGGCGTGGCGGGGCTCGCCTTCTTCCTGCACGAGGATCTGTTCCGCATCTTCGCGCACACGCCGCAGCTCGACGCGGTGATCCTGGGCGTGCTGGTGCTCGGCATCTTCTTCGTCTTCCGCCAGGTAATCATCCTGTGGCCGGAAGTGAGCTGGATGCGGCGGTACCGCCGTCGCGAGGAAGACTCGCCGGTGCCGCCGACCGAGTCGATCAACCTGCTGGCCCCGCTCGCCGCCATGCTGGGCGAAGGGCACGACCGCATCCGGCTGTCGCCCACCGCCACGCGCGCGGTGCTGGACGGCATCGCGACCCGCCTCGACGAGCGCCGCGAGATCGCACGCTACATGATTGGCCTGCTGATCTTCCTCGGCCTGCTCGGCACCTTCTGGGGCCTGCTGCAGACCATCGGCTCGGTGGCCGACGCAATCAACGGCCTGCAGGTCTCGGCTGGCGACGCGGTGCAGATGTTCGCCAAGCTCAAGACCAGCATCGAGGGCCCGCTGAAGGGCATGTCGACCGCCTTCGGCGCCTCGCTGTTCGGCCTGTCGGGCTCGCTGGTGCTGGGCTTCCTCGAGTTGCAGGCGAGCCAGGCGCAGGGCCGCTTCCACATCGAGCTCGAGGAGTGGCTCGCACGCGCCACCAGCCTGTCGACCTCGTCGCTGCCGCCGGGCGTCGCCCAGAGCGTGCCGGCCTATGTCGAGGCACTGCTCGAGCGCAATACCGAGGGTGTCGACGGCCTGATCCGCGCCATCCACCGCATCGAGGAGAGCCGGCAGGCGACCGCGGCGGGTAACGCGACGCTGGTCGAACGACTGGCGGCGCTGGCCGAGAGCATGCGCGCGCAGCAGAACCTGCTCGCCCGCTTCACCGAACTGTCGATCGAGCTGCGCACCGCGCTGGCGCGTCTCTCCGAGCGTTCGACCGACGACGAAGCCGAGCGGGAAGCCGCGCACGCCCATCGACGGGCCATCGAGGGTCATCTCGCGCGCCTGGTCGAGGAAAGCCTGCGCACGCGCGGAACCCTGGCCGACGAGATCGGCAAGGCGTCCGACGCCCATCGCGGGGCGCTCGAGGCGCGCATCGTCGAACTGGGCACGCAGGCCGCGACGCATCGCCAGCAGATCGCGGCGGACCTCGAGCAACTGTACCAGGACGGCGCAAGCGGCCGGGCCCAGATGAGCGAGGACCTCAAACACGCGGTCGCCCGCCTGAGCGACCGCTCGGCTGCCGACGCCGATCGCGAAGCGATGACGAATCTGCAGCAGACAGTCGAAGGTCAGTTGGCGCACGTTGTCGACGAAAGCGCGCGTACCCGCGTGGCCCTCGCCGAAGAGCTGCGCGGCGCCGTCAACCAGCTGGCCGACCGCTTCGCCGATGTCGACCGCGACGCGATGGCGCTGCATCGCCGCAACATCGAGGCGCATCTCGCGCGGCTGGTCGAGGACACCGCCTCCAACCGCACCGCGCTCGCCGAGGAAATCCGCAGCGAGATCCGCCTGCTGGCGCGCACCATCGCGCTCTCCCGGCAGCCGGAGCAGGAACCGGCGCAGGAACAGCCGACAGGTAACTGATGGCCGCCATTTCCCGTCGCCGCGAAGGTGCCGACTACACCTGGCCGGGCTATGTCGACGCGCTGACCACGCTCCTGATGGTGCTGATCTTCCTGCTGTCGATCTTCAGCGTGGCGCAGTTCACCCTCTCGAGCGTGCTGTCGAGCCGCGAGACGGCGATCGATTCGCTCAACAGACAGCTCGGCGACCTGGTGAGCCAGCTCTCGCTCGAGAAGCGTTCGGCCGAGGATCTGGCCAAAGACGTGGCGCGGCTCACCCTGCTCAGCCGCAAGCTCCAGGCCGAGCGCGAGAAGCTCACCGCCGACGTCACCAGCGCGCAGACCGAGCGCGACCGGCTTGCCGCGATGCTGAAGGACGCCACGCAGCAGGTCGAGGCCAAGACCTCGCAGACCACCGACATGCAGAAGGAGATCGAGCGCCAGAAGCTCGAGCTCACGCGGCTGGCGGCGGCGCTCGCGGCGGCCAACAACGAGAAGGGCAAGCTGTTCTCCGACCTCACCGAGGAGCAGAAGCAGACCGCCGAGCAGAAGGCAGCGGTGGTGCGGATGACCGCCGAGCTCAGTGCACTGAAGGACGAGCTCGCCCGCCTCAACACCGCGCTCGATGCGGCCGACGCCAAGGCCAAGGAGCAGAACGCGCAGATCATCGATCTCGGCGCGAAGCTCAACCGCGCGCTCGCCAGCAAGGTCGAGGAGCTGGCGCGCTACCGCTCGGAATTCTTCGGCAAGCTGCGCGAGGCGCTGGCCGGGCAGCGCGACGTGCAGGTCGTCGGCGACCGCTTCGTGTTCCAGTCCGAGGTGCTGTTCCCATCGGGCTCGGCGCAGCTGCAGCAGAGCGGCGAGAAGCAGCTCGCGGCAGTGGCGCAGCGGCTGATCGAGATCAGCAGCAAGATCCCCAAGGACATCCCCTGGGTGCTGCAGGTCGACGGCCACACCGACAACAAGCCGATCAACACCGCGGCCTTCCCGTCGAACTGGGAGCTGTCGGCCGCGCGCGCGATCGCGGTGGTGAAGTTCCTGAACGCGCAGGGCATCCCCAACGACCATCTGGTGGCCGCCGGCTACGGCGAGTTCCAGCCGCTGTCGATGATGGACACCGCCCGCAACCGCCGCATCGAGCTCAAGCTCACCAATCGCTGAGCTTACTCATTGGACCGCGCCACTCCAGTGGCGCTCATTTCCTTCGCACGATGGCAAAGATGCGCCACTGGAGTGGCGCGGTCCGATGATCACATAGCGCTGTTGCTTCAGGTGGAAGCGGTGAGCGGTGTGGTCGTCGCTGGAAGCGCGCCACTTCGCCAGGCGCGCAGATTTTTCTTTTTGGTCGACACGTAAATGTCCAACGCGGCGGCGAGCGATTCCCTGGGAAATCTCGCACCGGAACGTCAAAGGCCACGACTCTGGCCCTTGCAGCGAGCTCATTATGGGCAATGGCCGGCGATTCGAGGCCCGGAAACAGCAGCTTTTTCCCCCGGCCATTGCCCGTAATAGGTGTTCGGCGACGTGATCATGCAGTGTCGCGCGCATGATGATGATCGTGCTGCGCCTGTTGTCGCTCTTGGGCTTGAAATCCCGATGGCATTGGCATTTCAGTCTGCGCGCCCTGAATGAGGTGTTTTTTCAGGGTGTGAAGTGGCGGGACTCGTGGACTCCTGGCCCGAAACCCTTGTGCCATCGGCATCCAACCGGTCCACACCCGAGTGGACTCTTGTGGACTCTCGCCAAGGGCAATTCGACGAAAAGCAACTTCGCGCTAATACACCTCTCGGACGAAGCGCTGGCTCGACATCTTGGGCCGCTTGTAGCCGGTGTCGTCCTGGCGCGGCGGGATCTCGATCTCGACCGGCTTCATGTCGTGGTACGGGATCTGGTCGAGCAGGTGGCGGATGCAGTTCAGCCGCGCGCGCTTCTTCTTGTCGGCGTTGACCACGACCCACGGCGTCTCGTCGCGGTCGGTATGCTCGAACATCGTGTCCTTGGCCCTGGAATACTCGACCCAGCGCTTGCGCGATTCGAGGTCCATCGGCGAGAGCTTCCAGCGCTTGAACGGGTTGCGCACCCGCTCTTGGAACCGCTTCTCCTGCTCCTCGTCGTTGACCGAGAACCAGAACTTCACGAGGACAATGCCCGAGCGCACCAGCATCTTCTCGAACAGCGGCACCGAGCGCAGGAACTCCTCGTATTCGGCGTCGGTGCAGAAGCCCATCACGCGCTCGACGCCGGCGCGGTTGTACCACGAGCGGTCGAACAGCACGATCTCGCCCTTGGCCGGAAGGTGCGGGACGTAGCGCTGGAGGTACCACTGCCCCTTCTCGCGCTCGGTCGGCGTGCCGAGCGCCACGACCTTGCAGATGCGCGGGTTGAGCGGCTCGGTGATGCGCTTGATCGCGCCACCCTTGCCGGCGGCATCGCGGCCCTCGAACAGTACGCACACCTTGAGGCCGCTGAGCCGCACCCACTCCTGCAGCTTGATCAGCTCGAACTGCAGGTAGGCCAGCTCATCGATGTACTTGTAGTCCTTGGGCGGCTTGCGCAGCTTGCTCTCGCCGGTCGATGGCCAGTACTGCTGCACCGCCTCGACCTCCTTGGCGTCGGCCAGAACCTCTTCGTACGGCTCGGACGATTTCTCTTTCTTGGACATGCCCGTCTCCGTGGTTCCCTTTTCGTTGGCCGGGATGATAGCCGATCCTGGCCCAAGCGCCGACTGGGGCGCCGACTAGGGCGCCGAGTTGGTCCGCGGTTGGCGCATCGGGGCGCCGAGGCCCTGCAGATCGGACGTGCGGGCAAGGGCGAGATCGTCGGGCAGCAGGTTCAGGGCCGCGAGCGCCTGGTCGAGCAGCCGGAGCTCCTTGAGCAGCGCCGGCCGGCGGTTCTCCGGCAGGGTCGCCGCCAGGTTCTCGAGCATGGCCCTGAGCCGCCGCGCGATCTGGTAGTTCTCGGCGCCGTACAGCCGGATCTCGCGGCACGACAGCTCGACGAAGTCGTCCCAGTTAGGCGTACGAAAGATCACGCGTGGCTTGCCGTTGTCGTCGCTGATCACGTCGTCGTGGAGGTGCCGGCGGCCGACCGCGCGCAGCAGGCGGTGAAGCTGGTCGATCGCCAGCACCGCCGTCGTCGGGTCGTTGATCGCCTTGCTGAGCGCCTTGATGGCGATATCGACGATGACGCGGAAGGAGAAGGTCGCGTCCTGCTCCAGCGTGCGTTCGGCGCCGAGCGCGACCGCGCCGCGCAGGCGCTTGTCGTCAGCCGCTTCGGCGCCGCCGTGGAGATGGAACAGCGGCTCGTCGACCGAGAGGAAGTTGCCGACCTGGTGGGCGAACTCGATGACGCCCCCGGTGCGCTCCGCCTCCCGCTGCACTGTCCTGAGATCGACCGCCAGGATGATGGCGGACGTGCCCTTGTGCAGGATCGTGCGCGCGGGCGGCGGCGGCGGCGCGGTGAGCGTCGACGGTGGGCGCGGGCCCTTGACCTTCGACGGATAGACCTGCTCGATCACCGCGAGCCCATCCTGCCCCAGCCGCCACACGATGCTGACCGGCCGCAGCAGGCGCGCGGCGTAGTCGATCAGGTAGATGAAGGCCACGGTCGAGGTACCGGCCAGCAGGATCGCTACGGTCAGCAGCAGGTACGGAACGGTGTTCTGTGCCCGTGCCAGCGTGCCGACGCCGAAGGCGAGCGTCAGCACGAACAGGGCGACGACGCCACGGATGGTGTTGTCGCGCAAGAGCGTGGTGGCGATGATGCGCGGCGTGAGCTGGGCGCTGGCGATCTGGATCGCCACCAGCAGCGAGCTGAAGGCGAACACGATGAAGGCCACGGTCGCGGAGACCACGCTTTCGAGCGTGGTGTCGACCGTCGCCACGTCGAGCTTCCACGCCCAGCTCCATTGCAGCCAGTCGTCGAGCCAGCCGACGATGCGGATCAGGAAGAACGAGGTGACGTAGGCCGCAACCGGTACGACCCACATCGTCGACCGCAGATAGCTCTTGAGCGAGTAGGCGCGGTGCCACTCCATTGCGGGCTATTCCCTGCTCAGCCCCGGCGGCGCCTTGTGCCATTCCAGCCCGGCCTTGGCCTCGCGGTAGCCGTAGTCGTAGAGCGCGCGCATGTAGGCCTGGTCGAACTCGCCCTTTTTCTCCGGCGCATCGAAGTCATGGCCGATATAGGCGAGGTTGTAGCCCACGCCGTCGCGCCTGGTGATGAAGTAGACGCGCAGCACGTCGTTGCGGCCGCTCGACGCCAGCATGGTGCTGATCGCCCGTCCGGCGATCGAAATGGTGCGACGCTCCGAGGTGGCCCAATCCGGATCGAGCCGGGCGTTCCGGATGATATAGGCGCGCCGCTCGCGCTTGACGCCGATCCGGTCGAGATCGATCGACGGCGGATAGAGGAAAAGCTGGGCGATCGCGCCACCGTCGACATGCAGTTCCTGGTACTTCCTGCCGTCGAGCTCGACGTCGATCAGCACTGGCTGGAAGGCGCCCGGGATCGCCGCCGACGCGCGCAGGATCTGGTGCACCAGGGCCAGCGCGCCCGGCTTGCCGCTGTCGGCGATCGCGCCGATATTCCAGATCACCGGCCGCTGGGCGTCGAGGTTGGTCGTGCCGATCAGCAGCAGCCGACCCTTGCGGTACTCCGCGGCGATCGCGTCGAGCATCTTCTGGTCGAAGAACTTGGCGATCAGCGCCGACAGCGGTGTGGTGTCCGCCATGCCGTCGTCGAACACCGCCGCGCTGATGCCGCGAAAGCGAAAGACGAGATCGGCGTTGATGGTGGTGTAGACCTCGCGCAGCACCGGATCGTATTGCGGGCCGAGGAACGCCAGCGGCGCGATGAGCGCGCCGGTGCTGACGCCGGTCACGCCCTTGAACTGCGGCCGCGTGCCGGTCTCGGTCCAGGCGTTCAGCAGGCCGGCGCCGAAGGCGCCGTTGTCGCCGCCGCCCGAGACGGCGAGGTAGACGGCCGGCGGCAGCTTCGCGCCGGTTGGCAGGGCCGCGATCTCGCGCTGCAATGCCTCGGTCGCGTCGGCGATCATCGGCTGGGGATCACCGTCGGGATAGAACCGCGCATTGGCGATGCCGAGCGGCAGCGCACGCTCGGTGTCGGCCCTGGGCACGGCGGGGCCGCGTTCGGGAATGGAGCAGGCACCGACGGCGATGCCGATCGCGGCCATCGCGGCAAACAGCCAGACACGCATCACCCGCACACTTCCCTCCCCACGACGCCGCTGTTCTCTTGCGCGTGCCTCGGTCGGCCGTCGTTGACCTTTATCAAGGCCATCGGACAAATAAACGATCAGAGTAGCGGCATGAAGCGCCGATCTCTTCTGACACTGTCGATCTTTGCACTGGCGTTGAGTGCGATGCGCAGCGTGCGCGCACAGGTGCCAGCGCCGGCACCCGCAGCGGCACCGGCTACCAAGAACTTCAAGCCCGAAGAGCTCGACCAGATGCTCGCGCCGATCGCGCTTTATCCGGATCCGCTGCTGTCGCAGATCCTGATGGCTGCAGGCTATCCCCTGGAGATCGTCGAGGCGGCGCGCTGGCAGCAGGCCAATCCGGCCCTCAAGGGCGACGCCGCCCTTCAGGCCGTCAAGGACAAGGAGTGGGACACCAGCGTGAAGTCGCTTGTCGCCTTCCCGGACGTCCTGAAGCAGCTCAACGAGCACCTCGATTGGACACAGAAGCTCGGCGACGCGATGATCGAGCAACAGGCCGACGTCGCCGATTCGATCCAACGGCTGCGCGCCAAGGCGTCGGCGGCCGGTAACCTGAAGAGCACGCCGCAGCAGGCGGTGACGACCGAAGGCTCGGGCGACAACGTCCAGTACGTCATCCAGCCGGCCAATCCAGACGTCGTCTACGTGCCGCAGTACAATCCGAGTTGGGCCTATGGGCCCTGGCCCAGCCCAGCCTATCCGCCGGTCTACTATCCTTTCGGCGGGGCGCTCGCGTCGGGCATCTTCTGGGGCCTTGGCATCGCTGCCGGCGCCGCGTTGATCGGGGGATGGAACTGGGGCGGCCGGGGCCAGTCCTACGCCAACGTCAACGTCAACAAGGCCGTCAACATCGACAACAACTTCAACCGAAACCGGCCCAATCGACCGGACCGTCCCGACCGCCCCGGCGCGGGGGGCGGCGGCGAGCGCTGGGACCATCGTCCAGAGCATCGCAAGGGCGTTGCCTATCGCGATAACGCCACCCGCCAGCGCTTCAACCAGGCACAGCGCCCGGGCGCGGCCCAGCGCGACCAGTTCCGTGGCCGCATCCAGAACCCGCCCGGCGGCGGACAGGGCATTGCCAACCGACCCGGCGCCGGACAGGGCATCGCCAATCGACCAGGCGGCGGACAAGGGATCGCGAATCGCCCCGGCGGCGGGCAAGGGATCGCCAACCGTCCCGGCGGCGGACAAGGCATCGGCAATCGGCCGGGCGGCGGGCAGATCAACCGCGCGCAGCCGCGGCAGAATGCGCTGGGCGGAGTCAATCGCGGCCAGCAGATCAACCGTCAGTCGCAGCGCGGCAACCAGCAGATGAACCGCGCGCAATCACGCGGCGGTGGCGGCGGTGCGCGAGGCGGCGGCGGTGGAGGCCGCCCAGGCGGTGGCGGCGGGCGTCCCGGTGGCGGTGGCGGACGACCAGGTGGTGGTGGAGGTCGTCGATGAACAGGCTGCTGCAGCTTCTGCTCGCTCTGCTCGCGGCGGGAAGCTTCGCGCTCTGCGCCGAGGCGCAGACACCCCAGCCCTCGCCGGTCCCTCAGGCGCGCGGCACCGCGGCCCAGCCCCCCAAGCAGCTTCACTTCCCGACCGCCGAGGCGGCCAACGACGCCATCACCGACGCGCTGCGCAAGAACGACGACAACGCGATTGCCGCCATGCTCGGCTCGAGCTGGCGCGATTTCGTGCCGGGCACGCGCGAGGACGAGGACCAGGCGCACGAGAAGTACCTCAAGGCGTGGGACGAGAACCACAAGCTCGTGCCCGACGGCGACAACAAGATGCTGGTCGAGGTCGGCACCACCGGCTTCAAGATGCCGATCCCGATCGTCAAGGACGACGAAGGCTGGCGCTTCGACATCGAAGCCGGCCACAAGGAGATGATCGCCCGCCAGATCGGTGCCAACGAGCTCTATGTGATCCAGACCCTGCTCGCAATCGTCGACGCGCAGTTCGACTACGCCTCGCTCGACCCGATGAAGACCGGCGTGGCGGTCTATGCGCGCCGGCTGCTGAGTTCCCCCGGCAAGAAGGACGGCTTGTACTGGGAAGCCCAGCCGGGCGAGGCCGAGAGTCCGCTCGGCCCGCTGGTCGCCAAGGCGCAGCCGGGCGACAGCGAGGGTCAGGGCTATCACGGCTATCGCTATCGGCTGCTCTACGGCCAGGGCCCCGACGCGCCCGGCGGCGCCTACAGTTACCTGGTGCGCGACCGCATGATCGGCGGCTTCGGCGTGATCGCCTGGCCGGTGAAGTACGGCGAGACCGGCGTGATGAGCTTCATCGTCAACCAGAACGGCGATGTCTACGAGCAGGATCTCGGCCCTGAGACGCCGCAGGCAGCCGCGGCGATCACGGTCTTCAATCCGGACAAGGACTGGCAAAAGGCGGACACCACTCCGCCGTGAGGGAGAGGGATATGGTGAGAGCAAGAATACTGGCGATCGTGGCGGCGGCAGGCCTGCTGGGGGCATGCGACCGGCCGTTGACCACGCCCGAGAAGGGCGCGGCACTCGGCGCGGCGGCGGGCACCGGCATTGGGCTGGTGACAGGCGGCAGCTTTGGCGCAGTGGTCGGCGCCGGCCTGATCGGCGGAGCGGTCGGTTATCTCGGCGGCGCGGCCGTCGACTCGAGCAGGAGGTAGGCGCGCCATGAAGACCATCGCTCTTTCTGGCGCTCTTTCCGCTGCCCTGCTGGTCGCCGCGACGGCGGCTCAGGCCCAGACTCCGGCGGCGCCGCTCAACTTCGAGCAGGCGGCCTTCATCACCTGTCGCGAGGCGCAGGCCATGAATGTCGAGGCCCGCAAGTCGCTGGCGATCTACCTCGCCGAACATTCGGCGCGCTATCGCGGCGTGGCGATCCCCGACGACCAGCGCGGCGGCGAGCTCGCCATGCTGGTGAAGGGCGGCTGCACGCTGGCGCCCGACGCCTACCTGTTCACGGTGATCGACAGGGCGATCGTCGCCGAGAAGGACAAGCTGCCGAAGCGTTAGACGCGGTCTGCGCGATGGGTCTCGATCGCGATGCGCTCGCGTTGCGACGGCCGGATCATCGCCTGCTCCGCACTGAGGGCAGGATCGACGGGGCGCCCTGACGGACTACGCAGGCCATCCAGCCAGTGGCCGAGCGTCGTGACGACGGTCGAGAATCTCGGGCGAAGCACGTCGAGGTGAAGTTCCTTCGTGGGAGTGACCATTTTCTCCTCCTGACGATGGGCGGGCGGACGCTCTCACCAAAGGGCTTGCGGTTCTGTGAGGATTCTCACACTAGAGCATCGAGCGGGAAATAAGAATCGGGAGGGGATTCCCAAGGGGCAGGAAGTTTGATTCAAGATACTGGCTGGGATGGAGGCCAGTATGGATGGGAAAATCGTATTCGATTGACCTTCGGGAGCGTGTCCAGGCCGCGGTCGATGGCGGGCAGTCTCGGCGTGGCGCAGCTCGGCACTCCGCTGTCAGTGCCAGCTTTGCGGTGAAGCTGGCCGATCGGGTATCTCGGACGGGATCGGCA
>DASXQC010000801.1:0-5938 GCA_036493235.1 Reyranella sp. | reverse complement strand
CTCGTCGAACATGACCAGCCATTTCGGCGGCGTCGAGAATCCGTGGAAGCGGCGCGGCGACAACCGCAAGCTGGTGCCGGGCGGCTCGTCCGGCGGCTCGGCGGCGGCGGTCGCGGCCTACATGGTGCCGGGCAGCACCGGTACGGACACCGGCGGCTCGATCCGCCAGCCGGCGTCGTTCTGCGGCGTCGTCGGCCTGAAGCCGACCTACGGCCGCTGCTCGCGCTGGGGCGTGGTGGCGTTCTCGAGCTCGCTCGACCAGCCGGGACCTTTTGCCCGCACCGTCGAGGACTCGGCGATCCTGCTGCAGGGCATGGCGGGGCACGATCCGAAGGATTCGACCTCGGCGCCGCTGCCGGTGCCGGACTTCGCGGCGGCCGCCCGCCGGCCCGACATCAAGGGCCTGAAGATCGGCATCCCCAAGGAATATCGCGTCGACGGCACCGCGCCCGAGATCGTGGCGCTGTGGGACAAGGGCATCGAGATGATGAAGGCGGCGGGCGCGACCATCGTCGAGGTGTCGCTGCCGCATACCAAGTACGCGCTGCCGGCCTACTACATCGTGGCGCCGGCCGAGTGCTCGTCCAACCTCGCGCGCTACGACGGCGTGCGCTACGGGCTGCGGGTGCCGGGCAAGGACCTGACGGAGATGTACGAGAACACGCGCGCCGCGGGCTTCGGCAAGGAAGTGCGCCGGCGCGTGATGATCGGCACCTACGTTCTGTCGGCCGGCTACTACGACGCCTACTACAAGAAGGCGCAGCAGGTGCGGGCGCTGATCGCGCGCGACTTCAAGGAAGCCTTCCAGAAGTGCGACGTGCTGCTGACGCCGACCGCGCCGACCGCGGCCTTCGCGGCAGGCGAGAAGATGGACGACCCGGTGACCATGTACCTCAACGACATGTTCACCATCCCCGCGTCGATGGCCGGCCTGCCCGGCATCTCGGTGCCGGTCGGGACAGACAAGGACGGCTTGCCGCTCGGCCTGCAGCTGATTGGCCGCGCGTTCGACGAAGAGACGATGCTCAAGGCGGCGGCGGCATTGGAGCAGGCGGCGATGTTCAAGGGACGCGCCGCCGGCTTTTGAGCCGGACGTGGCGATGCCGCCGTTCCTGGTCGAGATTGCGATCGAGCCGGAGTTGCGGTCGCGTAGCGACTTCGAGGATTTCGAAGTCGCGCTGAATCGGCTCGCAGCGGAAGACGAGCATGGGTTCATCATCCAGACCGATCGCGAGACCGGGCAAACCGTCGTCAAAGGCCTGAGCGAGGAGCATCTCGCGTGGCTCGTCGAGCGCATGGGCAGCAAGTTCGGCATCGCCGTCAACGCCGGTGCCCCGCAGGTTGCCTATCGCGAGACGCTCGGCCGCATGGCGGAGATCGACTACACCCACAAGAAGCAGTCGGGCGGTTCGGGCCAGTTCGCCCGTATCAAGCTGGTGTTCGAGCCGGGTGCGCCGGGCTCGGGCTACCACTTCGAGAACAAGATCGTCGGCGGCTCTGTGCCGAAGGAATACATTCCGAGCATCGAGAAGGGCCTGAAGGCTGCACGCGAGATGGGAGTACTGGCTGGTTTCCCGGTGATCGACTTCAAGGCGACGCTGGTCGACGGCGCCCACCATGACGTCGATTCGAGCGCGGTCGCGTTCGAAATCGCGGCGTGGGCAGCTTTCAGGGAAGGCCTCGCCAAGGCACAGTGCAAGCTGCTCGAGCCGATCATGAAGGTCGAGGTGGTGATGCCAGAGGAGCGCCTGGGCGAAGTGATCGGCGATCTGAACCGCCGCCGTGGCCAGATCCAGGGCATGGAGGCCCGCGGCGATGCGCAGGTGATCGATGCGATGGTCCCGCTCGCCAATATGTTCGGTTACGTGAATACGCTGCGTTTCATGACCCAGCGCCGCGCCGACTACACCATGTCTTTCGATCACTATGCGCCGGTGCCGATGCCGATGCGGCCGGACGACGACGATCCGTCCGCACCGGCTGTTGCCTTGCGGGGTTAGAAGGACCTCAGCCCTTGTGGTTCGGGCCCGACCCGATACCAAGCATGGAGCTTGAACGCGTCCGCGGCGTGACCATGTGTGTGCCAAGGAATCGCCGTCTTTCAACCGACAGGCGTAACACATCATGCTCTTCGTCGACTTTCTCCGGAATCACGCGGTGGCAATCGTCATCGCGGCGGTCGTGCTGTTCGTGCTCATCCGCAGCCTGCGCATCGCCAACCAGTACGAACGCGGTGTCGTCTTTCGCCTCGGCAAGTACAGTCGCACTGCTGGGCCCGGCCTCTACATCGTCTGGTTCCTGATCGAATGGCAGGACCGGATCGACCTGCGCACCGTGACGACCGCGGTCGAGCAGCAGGAAGCGATTACGCGAGACAACGTCCCGATCAAGGTCGACACCGTCGTCTGGTACCGCGTCATCGATCCCCAGCGCGCGGTGATCGAGGTGCGCGCGGTGGCGAACGCGGTCGAGCAGGTGTCGCTGACGACGCTGCGCGCGCTGCTGGGCCAGCATTCGCTCGACGAGATCCTGAAATCGCAGGACGCGATCTCCGGCCTGATGCAGGAAGCGATCGACCGTGCGACCGAGCCGTGGGGCGTCAAGGTCGAGCGCGTGCAGATGAAGAACGTCGAGATTCCGCCGTCGATGCAGCGTGCGATGGCGCAGGAGGCCGAGGCGCTGCGCGAGAAGCGCGCCCGCCTCATCAAGGCCGAGGCCGAGCTGGCGGCTGCCGAGCAGCTGCGCAACGCCGCGGAGGTCATCATGCAGAACCCGGCGGCACTCGAGCTCCGGCGCATGCAGATGATCACCGAGGTCGGCGCCGAGCAGAACACCATGACCATCGTCATGATGCCGAGCGAGTTCGTCTCGCTGGCCCGCAGCCTCGGCGAACTCTCGAGCAAGGTCGCGGCCAAGAGCTGAGACGGAAGGAGGCGACGATGCGGTGGCGTTCGCTTGTCGGGGTCCTGGTCCTCGCCTCGGTCCTCGCCGCCTGTGCGCACCAGCCGCCGCCGACGGGCGGGGCGCCGTTGCCCGGGCTGCTGCTGGGCTTGGTGCACGGCTACATCTCGCTGTTCTCGCTGATCGCCAGCCTGTTCTTCCCAGTCCGGATCTACGAATTCCCGAACAACGGCTTCTTCTACGATCTCGGCTTCATCGTCGGCGTGTTCGCCTTCTACGGCAGCGGCCGCACGACCTACGTCTACACTTCGTCGCGCTGGCGGTAGGGCTGTGGGTAACTGCTCGTTTGCGAGTCTCGCCTTGGCCATTGGACGGCGAATCGAGGGCCGATTTCCGCGCTAAAGATCGAGGCCATTGCCCGTATTAGGTGTTTCTTCGCGCGGCGGTGCAGTGTGGCGGCGATGACGATGCCCGCGCCTTCTGTTCCCGGAAACCCGGCGATCCTCCCGGGGTTCCCTGTCGGCAAAAGAGCCCCAGGGGGAGGGGACGGTCAGTGTGGCAGGAACCGCGCAAAACGCTGGCCGGCTTGCGTCGAACCACTGCCAAGCGCGGTGGCAGTCCGTGGCAGGGTGGCAGGGAGCGGACGAGTTAGCGCAGTTAGCGTGGTTTCCGCTACCCCCCTCGCGCCGTCGAGATTTTCTTAATCGTGCCGCGGAAAAAGTTTATCAGGCCGCGAGCTTTAGGCCGAATCCCTCGAGGCTGGGGGCGATGCGGTCGGTGATCAGGCCGACCTTGCGCAGGTTGCGGACCAGCCCGTCATGCAGGTCGCGGCGGAAGTACTTGCGGAAGGCGGTCTCGTCGCCGCCCGCGGCGCGCTCGCGGCGGAACTGCTTGATCTCGTCGAGTTCGCCCTTGCCGAAGCCCAGCTCCTGGTAAACTGCGAGCGGGAAGGTGCCGGCGAGGGTGCGGCCGAGCGCCCACACCGCGAAGTCCTCCATCTCGCGATGCTCGGCGTCGGTCGCCTGGGCAACGAGGTCGGGCAGCGAGAGCATGGCGAAGCCCATGTGGCGCGCCTCGTCCTGCAGGATGCGGCGGCAGACCTGGCGCAGCACGGCGTCCTTCGACGACTCGGCAAGCATGCGGAAGAGCGAGACCGCAAAGGTCTCGGCGACCAGCTGCAGGCCGATCGTCTTGAGGTACCAGGAGGAGGTGCCGAGCAGGGTGTCGAAGATCTCGCGCACGTTGCCGCCGACCGGATAGATCTCGCCGTCGAGCCGGAGGTCGATGTAGCGTTGCAGCACCTCGTTGTGCCGCGCCTCGTCGGCGACCTGGGTCGATTGGAAGAGCTTGGCGTCCTGGCCCTGCACGCATTCGACGAGCTGGCTGCACAGGAGCATCGCGCCGTGCTCGCCCTGCACCAGGGTCGACAGTCGCCAGCGCGTGACGCGGCGGTTGAGCTCGATGCGGTCGGCTTCGGACATCGCGTTCCAGAAGCGCGTGCCGTTGATGTCGACCAGGTCGTCGGATATCAGCCCGCCGTCGCCCTCGAGCGGCACCGCCCAATCGATGTCCTTGGCAGCGTTCCATTGGTCGACCTTGGCCTGCTCGTAGAGCCGGCGCAGGTCCGATCCGTCGCTCTGGTAGTCGTGGCGGAAGTACGCAGTGTTACGCGTCTCGACTTGGTGTCCGTTGCTCACAACGTTCCTCCCAATGACGCAATATTTGAACAAATGTTAGAGGCGTCAGTCGGCGCTGTAAACCGGGCCGAACGGCTTCCACGACGTGCCGTCGAAGCGCGACAGCTGGTAGCGCCGGAACGCGGTGTAGCTCTCCGGCGAGTTGTTGAGCGTCACGCCCGGCAGGAACATCTTGAGCTTCACGTCGCGCAGGCTGGTCGCCTGCTTCAGCAGGTTCTCGCGGGTGAGCTCGTCGCCCGCTTTCCGCACGACGTATTCGAACGCCTGGCCGGCGAGGTAGGCGGTAACGGCGTTGCTGTCGCGCGGGCTCTCCTGCGGCGCCCACTTGGCCATGAAGGCGAGATAGTCCTGCACGTCGGCATCGCCCTTGAAGGCGGCATCGTCGGGGTCCTTGACGAACTGGCTGGTCAGGACGCCGGTCGAATTGTCGAGGCCGGCGGGCTTCAGCGCGCCGTCGATGCTGCTGCCGGGGCTGCAGATGATGCGCAGCGCATTCCAGCCGAGGTCGGCGGCCTTGCGGATCGCGAGCGCGGTGAACTTGGGCGTGCCGAACACCACCAGCGTGTCGGCGCCGCTCGCCTTGAGCGAGATCACCTGCGAATCGACGGTCGGATCGGTGAGGTCGAAGCTCGCCTCGCCCACGATCGTCTTCGAGCGCTGGCCCAGCGCCCGGCGGAAGCCGGCGAGATAGTCGCGGCCGAAATCGTCGTTCTGGAACAGGATCGCGATGCGCGCGTCGGGCTTGTCCTGCGCCAGGTACTTGGAATAGGCGACGGCCTCGAACTCGAAGTGCGTGTACCACGGCACGGTCCAGCGGAACTTCTGCGGATCGTCCATCTTGGTGATGCCCGACGGCACGAAGAGCTGCGGCACGCCCTTGGAATTGAGGTAGGCCCGCGTCGCCAGGTTGGGCGGCGTGCCGAGCGTGCCGAACTCGGCGAAGACGCCGACGCTTTCGACCAACTTGCGGCTCGCCTCGAGCGCCTTCGGCGGACTGAAGCCGTTGTCGAGCGAGGTGAAGTCGATCTTGCGGCCGTTGATGCCGCCGTTCTCGTTCAGCATCCGGAACCAGGCCTGCATGACGCGGCCCCACACGCCGAAGGCGGAGGCGGGGCCGCTGTACGGCACGCTCTGGCCGATCTTGATCTCGCTGTCGCTGACGCCGGGATCGTACTTCTTGCCGCCCTGGGCGAGGGCGGGAGCGGCGACCAGGAACGCAACGCACACGAACGCTGTGAACCCGATGCGCATGACGATCACCTCGCCAATTGAATCCGCGGCTGAAGCACCGGTCGCGATGGTCCCCAGCCTGTCGCCAAGGCAGCGAGGGCAGCCGGATC
>DASXQC010000800.1:0-1560 GCA_036493235.1 Reyranella sp. | reverse complement strand
GAAGGCGATCTTGCCGTGCACGATGACATAGCCGCGATCGGCGATCCGCACCGCCTGCGTGAAATTCTGCTCGGCCATCAGGACGGTGAGGTTGAAGCCGTCCTTCAGCTCCTTGATCTTGTCGATCGTGCGCCGGACCAGCAGCGGCGCCAGGCCGACCGACGGCTCGTCGATCAGCAGGATGCGCGGCGCCGACATCAGCGCCCGGGCGAGCGCCAGCATCTGCTGCTCGCCGCCCGACATCGAGCCAGCAAGCTGCTTGGCGCGCTCCTTGAGTCGCGGGAAGGTCTCGAAGCAGAAGTCGAGGTTCCTGGCGATCGCCGAGCGTGCGGTCGGCCGGAAGGCACCCAGCAGCAGATTCTCAGTCACGGTGAGCTTGGGGAACAGCCGCCGGCCCTCGGGCACGAAGCCGATGCCGAGATCGACGATCTCCTCGGTCGAGCGCCCGACCAGCTCGTGACTGGTGCCGTCGATCACAGCGGTGATGGTGCCGGAGGAAGGCCGGACCATGCCCATGACCGACTTCATCAGGGTCGACTTGCCGTTGCCGTTGGTCCCGAGTAGCGCCACCGTCTCGCCCGCCCCGACCGACAGCGAGACGTCGTCGAGCACGCGCACGGCGCCGTAGCCAGCGACAATGTTGGTCAGGGTGAGGCTACTCGCCAAGGTACGCCCTCACGACTTCAGGATCGCGCACGACGTCCTTCGGGTCGCCGTCGGCGATCTTGCGGCCGGCAACCAACACGGCGAGACGCTGCGAGAAGGCCATCACCGCGCGCATGATGTGCTCGATCATGATCACCGTGACGCCCTGCCCGTTCAGCCGGATCAGCAGCGCCAGGATCTCGTCGACCTCGGCGTGGCTCAGGCCCGCCATCGCCTCGTCGGCGATCAGCAGCTTGGGCTCGGCGGCCATGGCGCGGGCGAGCTCGAGCTTGCGCATCTCGATCTGCGTCAGGTCGCGCGGCAGGCGGTGAGCCTTCTCGGCGAGGCCGACCTGGCCCAACAATTCGATGCAGCGCGCCAGGATCGCCTGCCCCGCCAGCGCATGGCCGCCGCGCGCGTTCACGGCGTAGAGGATCGGGATGCGCAGGTTCTCGGCCAGCGTCAGGCTGCCGAACGGCCGCGGCAGCTGGAAGCTGCGGGCCAGGCCGAGCCGCGTGCGCTGGTGGGCCGTCAGGCCGTTCACCGCCGCGCCATCGAAGCGCACGCTGCCCTGCTCGTTGTTCAGGGTGCCGCAGATGCAGTTCACCAGGGTCGACTTGCCCGATCCGTTCGGGCCAATCAGGCCGAGCCGCTCGCCGGGCTGGACCTCGAGCTCGATCTCCTGAAGCGCCACGAAGCCGCCGAAGCGCTTGCCGAGCCCCTCGACGTGCAGAAGCGCGGTCATCGCTGCCTCCGCTTGAACAGGCCGACGATGCCCTGCGGCGCCAGGATCACGAAGGCGACCAGCAGGAGGCCGGTGATCAACACGTTTACCGCCGACGAAATAGTGACGCTGATGTATTGCTGCAGGCCGCCGACCAGGATGCCGCCGACGACCGGCCCGATCCAGCTCGA
>DASXQC010000799.1:0-6799 GCA_036493235.1 Reyranella sp. | reverse complement strand
CGAGAGTGACGTAGGCGGAGGTGGCGGTGTTGTAGAGCCGCCGGTTTGCATATTTCTTGATGACGACGGGCGCGGACTTCGGTCCGGCGTCCGCTGCTGGCTGATCGGCCATTACGCTGCGCTCCTCACCCACCCATCATGGACCTTAACCGCGATACCGCACTGCGACAAGCTGCGCCGCGATTGCGAAAGAGGCGGCCGCGGGGCGATGCGCTATAGTGTTTTCATGGTCTCGGAACAGAACGATAGCCCCGAGTTCGACCGGCTGGCACGCCGTTATCTCGATCTTTGGCAGAGCCAGCTGTCCGGGCTGGCGGCCGACCAGGCCCTGACCGAGCAGATCGCCCGTCTCTTCGCAGCCGCGAACGCGCAGCTCGCCTCCGTGATGCAGGCCGCCCAAGGAGCCCCCAATGCCGCACCCCCGTCTGGGACCGCGACCGCTGCCGCTCCATCTGGGCACGGCCCTGATGACCTGGGCGAGCTCCGAAAGCGCGTGGCAGCTCTGGAAACGCGACTCGCCCAGCTCGAAGCCCGCCTCGACCGCACCTGAAGGCGTCGCCGAGATCCTGAGGGAAGTCGCTGCACTGGGCGGCGAGGGCCGCTTCGAGGAGGCGCTCCATCGCGAGATCGGCCGGCGCATGGATCGCCTGGCGCAGGGCGTGGTGGCCTATCGCAATCATCCGTTCGAGCGCTCGCTCGAGACGCCACCGGCCGCCTGGCAGGAGGGCAACACGCGTTTGCTCGATTACGGCCACACGCATCCCGCCGCCCGCAAGCGCGGCGCGCGCGCGGTGCTGGTCGTGCCGTCGCTGATCAATCGCTGGGAAGTGCTCGACCTCACCGCCGAGAAGAGCCTGTTGCGCGGCATGGCGGCCGCGGGCCTGCGGCCCTATCTCGTCGACTGGGGCACGCCCGATGACACCGAGCGCCAGTTCGATGCAGCGGCCTATGTCGAGCGGCTGGAGCGCGCGGTCGCCTTCGTCGGCAAGCGCAGCCGGCGCGCGGCGGCCGTGATGGGCTACTGCATGGGCGGCACGCTCGCCGTGGCGCTCGCGGCACGCAAGCCGCGCAAGGTGGCGGGGCTCGCGCTGCTGGCGGCACCGTGGGACTTCCATGCCGACAAGACCGGCCACGCGTTCCTGCTCTCGGCCGGGCCGATGCTGGCGAAGATGGCCGACAGGCTGGGCGAGCTGCCGGTCGACGTCCTGCAGACCCTGTTCTGGTCGCTCGATCCCTGGCTCGCGGTGAAGAAGTTCGGCCGCTTTCTCGGACTCGACCCGCAAAGCGATTCGGCGCGCGACTTCGTGCTGCTGGAGGATTGGCTGAACGAGGGCGCGCCGCTCGCCGGCCCGACCGCGCGCGACTGCCTGGTCGGCTGGTACGGCGACAACCTGACCGGCACGGGCCAATGGGTGGTCGGCGGCAAGAAGATCGTGCCGCGCAAGATCACCCGGCCGGCATTGGTGATGATCCCATCGGGCGACCGCATCGTGCCGCCGCTCTCGGCGGCTGCGCTGGCCGATCCGAAGCGGGGACTGAAGAACGCGACACGCGTCGACCTGCCGCTCGGCCATATCGGCATGGTGGTGAGCGGCCGCGCGCGCGAGCTGTGCTGGACGCCGCTGATCGACTGGCTGAAGGCGCGCTGATGGACCCCCTCTCCGGTCAGAGTCGGCGCGACTGGCGGCTGCCCGCGATCTGGCTGGTGTTGTTTCTGATCTCGATCGCCACGCGCACCTACGTCGCGGTGAGCGATGGGGCCCGGTATGGCCAGGTCGTCAGTGTCGGCCGGCCATTGGTCGACGAGATCACCAGTCATCTCGTGGTCGCGGCGCTTCTGCCGGCGCTCTACTGGCTGCATCGCCGCTGGCCGATCGGCGAGCGCTACAACCTCGCAATCCATGTCGCGATGGTGGTGCCGTTCAGCATCCTGCACACCAGCGGCATGGCCGCCCTGCGGCTGCTCTGGTTCAGCGGCATCGTCCATGTGCCCTACAGCTTCCCGCTGACGGCACACCGGCTGCAATACGAGTTCGCCAAGGATCTCGTCACCTACCTGATGCTCACCACCGGCGTGGTGGCGTTGAATTATTTGTTGCAGCGGAAGGTCGCCGTGCCTGAGCCCGTGCCATCACCGACGCCGTCACCGGTCCCTGCACCGTCACCCGAGTCGCCTGCACCGGTCGAACGCTTCGCCGTACGCCAGCGCGGCGGCAGTGAGATCGTCGTCGAAGTGGCGGACATCGACTGGATCGAAGCCTCCGGCAACTACGCGATCCTTCATGTCGGTGCGGAGACTTTCGAGATTCGTTCATCGCTTGCGAAGCTGGAGGGCGAGCTCGATGCGAAGCGATTCGTTCGCGTTCACAAGTCACACGTTGTGAACATCGCGCGCGTGACGGAAGTGGTTCCCTGGGTCGGAGGCGATTGGCGCATTCGCCTTCGCGACGGCGCTGAGGTAAATTTGAGCCGGCGCTATCGACAGCGCTTCGAAGCTTTGGTGACCGTTCGAAGTTGAGCGGTCTGTCGGGGGACAAACCCGGGCTTCGTTGGGGGGCTTGGGGATGGATCGTCGCGCTGATCTGGACTGGCTGCGCGTGCTCGCGTTCGGTCTCTTGATTCTCTATCACGCCGGTTTCGCGTGGACGGGCTGGGGCTGGCATCTCGACAGCGACGAGACGCTGCCGTGGCTCGCCGAGGCGATGCGCTTCACCAACCGCTGGCGCATCCCGCTGATCTACATGGTTGCGGGCGGCGCGGTCGTGCTGGCGCTCGGCCAGCGCAGTGCCGGCGCCTTCGCGATGGATCGCATTCGCCGCCTGCTGCTGCCGCTGATATTCGGCGTGCTCGTGCTGGTGCCGCCTCAGGTCTATCTCGAGCTGCATTGGAAGGGCGCGTTCGCAGGCTCCTTCCTGCAATGGCTGCCGCACGCTTATGACCGCGACAACCTTGCCTGGAACCATCTTTGGTTCGTCGCCTACGTGCTGCTGCTGACCTTCGCGTTGCTGCCGGTCTTCCTGTGGGCGCGCACGCCGCGCGGTCATGCGGTGCAGGCAAGGGTCGCCAAGGCGATGGTGAGGGCTAACCTGCACTGGCTGATGGCGGTGCCGCTCGCGCTCGCGATGCTGCTGCTCGCTCCGATCACGCGCAACGTTAACTACCTGGTCGGCGACTGGTATGGCATCGCCAGCGCCGCGCTGCTGATGCTCTACGGCGGCTTCATCTTCAACACGCCGGAAATGCTGGCGGTCCTTAACCGGCAGTGCTGGATCGCCGTGGCGGTCGGCACGGTGGCCTTCTTCGCGCTCGACCTGCTGGTCTTCCATGCGCCGCCCGGCGCGCATGTGCGTGTGCTCGGCATGCCGATCTTCGCGCCATTGTCAGCGATCAACACGACCGGTTGGCTGTTCGCCGCGGTCGGCCTCGCCAACCGCTACCTGCAATCGCGGCCGCGCTTCCTCGTCTGGTCGACCGAGGCGCTCTATCCATTCTACATGATTCACCAGACGGTCACCGTGATCACCGTCTACTGGCTGCTGGTGTGGCATGTGCCCGCGCTGCCGGCCTGGCTGCTGACCGTGCTGTCGACCTTCGGCATCACCGCCCTGATCTACGCAGGGGCCGTGCGGCCTTGGCCGTGGGTCCGCCCGCTGTTCGGTTTGAAGCCTCTGGTGCGCCGGTCGGCGGCCTTGCCCGCCTCGACGACCGCCCTATAACATCGCTCAGGGCGGCTGCCTTTGAGGAGGATTTCATGACCGACATCGTCATCGCCAGTGCTGCGCGCACACCGGTCGGCTCGTTCAACGGTGCCTTCAGCGCCGTGCCCGCCCACGACCTCGGCAAGGCCGCGATCCAGGGCGCACTCGACCGCGCCAAGGTCAAGCCGGAGGAAGTCGACGAAGTCATCATGGGCCAGATCCTGACCGCGGCGCAGGGCCAGAATCCGGCACGTCAGGCCGCCGTGAATGCAGGCATTCCCGTGGAGAAGACCGCGCTCGGCATCAACCAGCTGTGCGGCTCGGGCCTGCGCGCCGTCGCCTTCGGCTGGCAGGCGATCCGCAATGGCGACGCCAACATCATGGTGGTCGGCGGCCAGGAGAGCATGAGCCAGGCGCCGCACGCCGGCCATCTGCGCGACGGCACCAAGATGGGCGAGTTCAAGATGCTCGACACCATGCTCAAGGACGGCCTGTGGGACGCCTTCCACGGCTATCACATGGGCAACACGGCCGAGAACGTGGCGCAGAAGTACCAGATCACCCGCGCCGAGCAGGACGCCTTCGCGGCCTCGTCGCAGAACAAGGCCGAGGCGGCGCAGAAGAGCGGTCGTTTCAAGGACGAGATCGTTCCGGTCACGGTGAAGACCCGCAAGGGCGACGTCGTGGTCGACACCGACGAGTTCCCTCGCCACGGCACGACCGCCGAGACGCTCGCCAAGCTGCGCCCGGCCTTCAGCAAGGACGGCTCGGTCACCGCCGGCAACGCCTCGGGCATCAATGACGGCGCCGCCGCGCTGGTGCTGATGAGCGCCGACGAGGCCAAGAAGCGCGGGATCAAGCCGCTCGCCAAGATCGTGTCGTGGGCGACCACCGGCGTCGATCCGGCGATCATGGGCATCGGCCCGGTCACCGCCTCGCAGGCTGCACTTAAGAAGGCCGGCTGGACGGTGAAGGACCTCGACCTGGTCGAGGCCAACGAGGCGTTCGCCGCGCAGGCCGTCGCGGTCGGCAAGCAGCTCGGCCTCGATCCCGACAAGCTCAACGTCAACGGCGGTGCGATCGCTTTAGGTCATCCGATCGGCGCCTCGGGCGCGCGCGTGCTCACCACACTGCTGTTCGAGATGCAGAAGCGCGACGCCAAGAAGGGCCTCGCCACGCTGTGCATCGGCGGTGGCATGGGCATCGCGATGTGCGTCCAGCGCGACTGAGACTGTGGGCTTCGGCCCTGACGATGCTGGCGCTGCTCGCGGCGCCGGCATCGCAGGCGCAGAACCATACGTTCCTCGTCACCGACGCCGGCATCGGCCGGCTCAATGGCGACACGACGTACGCCGTCAAGGACGTGTCCGCTGCGCTCGGCGGCATGACGGTGACTGAAAGCAAGATCTACTATGAGGACATTCCCATCCCCGTGCTCGAGGCGACGCGCGACGGCAAGCGCATGCTGCTGGCGTTCAAGCGCGAGGGCGGGCTGCACATCTCGCGAGCCATCACCTACGCGCCGGAGGCTGTGACCTCGACCGGCGTTTCGGTCGGCATGCCGATGGCGAAGGTCTTCCACCATCTGCCGGACCAGCGCTGCCGCAACGGGCTCGAACAGGAGAAGGGCCGCGTCTTCTGCCCGGCGCCCGACCTCGAGAATGTCCGGCTGATGTTTCGTTGCGACTACGCGACCCGCGACGATAGCCTGGCGCCGGCCAACGTGCTCGCCCGCTGCCCGGTCGAAGCCATCATCTGGATCTCGAACGAGTAGGCGCTGGCGCCTCACGCTCAGTGGACCGCGCGCATCCTGCGCGCTCATACGCGCATATGAATGCGCTCAATCATGAGCGCGCAGGATGCGCGCGGTTCAATGAATTGAGGCGATAGAGCACGTGCCGGCGCAGCGGATGGCCGTCCGGCAGCGATGGGTGGTCGAAGTCGTCGGCCGGATCGTGCTGCATGCCGAGCCGATCCATCACCGCACGCGACCGGAGGTTCGCCACGGTCGTGAAGGAGACGATCTCGCTGAGCCCGGCGGTCTCGAAGCCGTAGGCGAGGGACAGCCGCGCCGCTTCGCTCGCGTAGCCCTTTCCCCAATGTTCGACGGCGAGGCGCCAGCCGATCTCCACGCACGGCGTGAAGGCCGCAGTGAAGCGGGGCACCGCGAGGCCGGTGAAGCCGATGAACGGAGCGTCCGGCGTTTCGACCGCCCAAAGGCCGAATCCATGTTTGGTGAAGTGCGCCTGGATGCCATCGACCAGCGCGTCGCTCTCGGCGCGACTGAGGCGCTTCGGAAAGAACTCCATCACGCGCTCGTCGGCATTCATCGCCGCGAACGGGGCGCGGTCCTCGTCGCGCCAGGGACGCAGGACGACGCGCGCCCCCGACAAGATCACAGGCCGAGGTCGCTGAGTCCCGGATGATCGGCGGGACGCGGACCCAGCGGCCAATGGAACTTGCGATCGGAGGCCGCGATCGGCAGGTCGTTGATCGAGGCGTGACGCCGCTGCATCAGGCCGTTGCCGGCGAACTCCCAGTTCTCGTTGCCGTAGGAACGGAACCAGTTGTTCGAATCGTCGTGCCATTCGTAGGCGAAGCGCACGGCGATGTGGTTGCCGCCGAACGCCCACACCTCCTTGATCAGCCGGTAGTCGAGCTCCTTCACCCATTTGCGGGTCAGGAACGCCTCGATCGCCGCACGGCCCTCGAGGAATTCCGAGCGATTGCGCCACACGCTGTCCGACGTGTAGGCGAGCGCCACGCGTTTGGGATCGCGCGTGTTCCAGGCGTCTTCGGCGCCGCGGGCCTTCGTGTTGGCGGTTTCGGCGGTGAACGGCGGCAGGGGCGGGCGCGGCGTGTCAGTCATGCGGTGTTCTAGCAATACGCGGCGGGGCGCGGATAGAGCATCACGAGGCGGCTCACTAGCTTTTGCGCAACGCTTGAGGAGCCCCCGATGACCGAAGCAGAAAAGCTGCCCCGTACCTTCAATCGCCTCGCCTGGTCGAACCTCGCCGCGCAATCGGCCGAGCAGGTCGCGCTGGCAGCAGCGCCGATCGTGGCCGTGCTGCTGTTCGGCGCCGGCGAAGGCGAGACCGGCC
>DASXQC010000798.1:0-3609 GCA_036493235.1 Reyranella sp. | reverse complement strand
CCCTCCTGCACCTGCTTGAGGATGCGGCTGGCTTCGGCATCGGAGATCGGCACCGGCTTGCCGCGGCCGCCACCGCCCAGGAAGCCCGTCACCTTGGCGGTGTTCTTCACCAGGTGCCAGGTCTCGTCACTGAGATCCATTTTCACCAGCACATAACCCGGGAAGAACTTGCGTTCGGTCTGGACCTTGGCGCCGCGGCGCACTTCGACGACTTCCTCGGTCGGCACGATGACTTCCGAGATCTCTTCCTTCAGGCCCTTCTTCTCGGCCTGTTCGCGGATTGACTGGGCGACCTTGTTCTCGAAGCCCGAATAGGCGTGAACGACGTACCAACGATGAGTCATGTCACGACACCCCGAGCAACGTTTGAACGACCAGGCCGATGATCTTGTCGCCGACCAGGAAAAACAGCGCCGCGATGACGACGAAGATGAACACCATGCTGGTGGTGATCATGGTCTCGCGACGAGTGGGCCAGGTGACTTTGCCCACCTCAGCACGGACTTCGCGGACGAACTCGACAGGATTCTTCAACATGCTCGCTGTTCTACTTGCGGAAAGTGGCAGGAGTGGAGGGACTCGAACCCCCGGCCCTCGGTTTTGGAGACCGATGCTCTACCAACTGAGCTACACTCCTACGGGTGCCGCGCGCCCCACGGACATCGCGGGGCGGACGGCGCTTTATAGCATTACTTGACGATTTTGGTGACGACGCCTGCGCCGACGGTGCGGCCGCCCTCGCGGATGGCGAAGCGCAGCCCCTCGTCCATGGCGATCGGCTGGATCAGCTCGACCGTCATGCGCGCATTGTCCCCCGGCATCACCATCTCGGTGCCCTGCGGCAGGGTCACCACCCCCGTCACGTCGGTCGTGCGGAAGTAAAATTGCGGCCGGTAGTTCGAGAAGAACGGCGTGTGCCGACCGCCCTCCTCCTTGGTCAGGATGTACGCCTCCGCCTCGAAGTTGGTGTGCGGCGTGATCGACCCGGGCTTGGCCAGCACCTGGCCCCGCTCGACGTCCTCGCGACCGACACCGCGCAGCAGCGCCCCGATATTGTCCCCCGCCTCGCCCTGGTCCAGCAGCTTGCGGAACATCTCAACGCCGGTAACCACCGTCTTGGCGGTCGGCCGAAGGCCAACGATCTCGATCTCCTCGCCGACCTTCACAACGCCCCGCTCAACGCGGCCCGTCACCACCGTGCCGCGGCCCGAGATCGAGAACACGTCCTCGATCGGCATCAGGAACGGCTTGTCCTTGTCGCGCGTCGGCTGCGGGATGTAGCGGTCGACCTCCGCCATCAGCTTCAGGATCGACTGCTCGCCCTGCTCGGCGTTCTTGTCCTCCAGCGCCATCAGCGCCGAGCCCCGCACTACCGGGATGTCGTCGCCCGGGAACTGGTAGCTCTTCAGCAGCTCGCGAACCTCGAGCTCGACAAGGTCCAGCAACTCCGGGTCGTCAACCATGTCGACCTTGTTCATGTACACAACCAGCGCCGGAACCCCGACCTGCCGCGCCAGCAGGATGTGCTCGCGCGTCTGCGGCATCGGACCGTCCGCCGCCGACACAACCAGGATCGCCCCGTCCATCTGGGCCGCTCCCGTGATCATGTTCTTCACGTAGTCGGCATGCCCCGGGCAGTCGACATGCGCGTAGTGCCGGTTCTGCGTCTCGTACTCGACATGCGCCGTCGAGATCGTGATGCCGCGCTCGCGCTCCTCCGGCGCCTTGTCGATCTGGTCGTACGCCGTGTACGTCGCACCACCCGTCTTCGCCAGGATCTTCGTGATCGCCGCCGTCAACGACGTCTTGCCGTGGTCTACGTGACCAATCGTGCCGATGTTGCAATGCGGCTTCGTCCGCTCAAACTTCGCCTTCGTCATGGTTCACGATCCCTATCTTTCCGACCTAGCTGCTTTCAGACTTTCACACCTTACACGGCCATCACAACCTGGAGCGGGTGACGGGAATCGAACCCGCATAGCCAGCTTGGAAGGCTGGAGCTCTACCATTGAGCTACACCCGCAAACTCAGAACCCGCAAACTCAGAACAGGGTCAACACTTACGCTAAAGTCCGTTGGTGGAGGGGGAAGGATTCGAACCTTCGTAGACGCGAAGTCGGCAGATTTACAGTCTGCTGCCATTGACCGCTCGGCCACCCCTCCGAACCTGCGGCTGCAGCGTGCGAGAATAGCCTGTTTGGCCCGCCAAAACGGGCGGGCGTTGCTCGCAAATCCAATGAGTTACGTCAAGACCGAAATCCCCTTATAGAAGAACCATGTCCGCCCGGCAGCACCGTTCGCCCCGGCCGGCTGGCCAGCGCCAGCGGGGCGGCCACCAATCGGTGTGGCTGTACGGGCGTCACGCCGTGCTGGCGGCCCTGGCCAATCCCGAGCGACGGGTGGAACGTATCCTCGCCACCAAGGAGATGGTCGAACGCCACTCCAAGGAATTCGCCGGCCGCGCCCAGATCATGTCACGTGAGGAAATGGCGCATCGTCTGCCGGCAGGCGCCGTCCATCAGGGCATCGCTGCCCTCGTTGCGCCGCTGGAAGATGCGGTCCTCGAGGACGTGCTGGCGCGTTGCGGCGACGGATCCCTGGTACTTGCACTCGACCAGGTTACCGACCCGCACAATGTCGGTGCGATCCTGCGCTCAGCCGCGGCCTTTGGCGTGGCGGGCTTGATCGTCACGGAGCGCCATGCGCCAACCGACACCGGAGCCTTGGCAAAAGCCGCGTCCGGTGGCCTCGAACTCGTGCCCCTGGTGCGGGCCGTCAATCTGGCCCGCGCACTCGACCAGCTGAAGGAGGCGGGCTTCTGGATCTACGGCTTCGATGAGGGTGGCGATGCGTCCGTCACTTCGCTCGACCTGGCGGGTCGCGTTTGCTTCGTCCTTGGCGCCGAAGGCGAGGGTCTGCGCCGGCTGACGGCGGAAAAATGCGATCGTCTCGTGACGATCCCCACTGCAGCCGCCCTGACGGCGCTCAACGTCTCCAACGCTGCCGCCGTGGCGGCCTACGAGTGGGCACGACGGCGACTTTGACAAGAAACGCTGCTAAAAGGAAAGCCGTGCCGGCTTAGCACAGTGGTAGTGCACCTGATTTGTAATCAGGGGGTCGGGGGTTCAAATCCCTCAGCCGGCACCATCGCCCTCACTTCGACAGCCGCCGGTCGATCAGCTCTAGAGCCAGCAGCACCTCCGCGTAGAGCCGCTGGAAGGCATAGAACCAGCCGGCATAGCCATCGAACAGCGCGCGCTTGGCAATCAGGACATAAAAGAGCACGAGGACGGGCGCCGGCCATGCCATGCGCCGCAGCCGATCGACGCTCGACAGCTGCTCGCGCGGCGTGGCGAGGAGATGGTCAGCCTCGCGCTGCGCGTAGCGGACCTGCGCATCGAGCCAGCGCGCGAGCGGCTTGCGATCGTCATGATAAATAGCGCCCTTCAAGTCCGATACGGCGCCGGGGATCGCCACTCGGTGGCCGTGACCGACATTTTCATAGCGTGCGCCCTTCGACCGATAGAGTACGGCGCGCGGCGGATAGAGCGAGCCGCTGAGCGGCCGGCCGTGGACGCAATAGATGAAGGATGCCCGGTATCCGCCCTG
>DASXQC010000797.1:0-5648 GCA_036493235.1 Reyranella sp. | reverse complement strand
CAGATCGGCATCCGCGGCTCGCTCTACAAGCGCGACGACAACGACTGGGCGGTCGAGCAGGGCATGCGGGTGATCACCATCGAGGAATACTTCGACCTCGGCGTCGACAAGGTGATCGCCGAGGCGCGCCGCGTCGTCGGCGACGGCCCGACATACATCAGCTTCGACGTCGACGGGCTCGACCCGGCCTACGCGCCGGGCACCGGCACGCCGGAGATCGGCGGCTACACCCCACACGAGGCGCAGCGCATGCTGCGCGGGCTGCGCGGGCTCAACCTGGTGGGCGGCGACGTGGTCGAGGTCTCGCCGCCGTTCGACATGAGCGGCAACACCGCCCTGGTCGGTGTCACCATGATGTGGGAGATCCTCTGCCTGCTCGCCGAGTCGGTGGCCAAGCGCAAGGGCCGGCTTTAGCCGTCAGCGATAACTCACGACCTCGTACTCGATGCCGTCCGGATCGAGGAAATAGAACCGCCGTCCCGGATCGTAGTCGTCGTGGCCGAATGGCCGCAGTCCCGCCGCAACCACCTTGGCCTCGACGGCCACAAGGTCGTCGACCTCGACGCCGATATGGTTGAGCGGCCGGCCCTTGGCGAAGTCGTCGGTGCCATAGGCGACGCCGGGGCCGGTGTAGAGCGCGAGATAGTGGCGGTCCGATCCGACATGGATGGTGCGGCCGCCATTGCGGGCCGGGCCCTGCCAGCGGACATGCCAGCCGAACAGCGTTTGCATGAGCCGCGCCGCGCGCTCGGGGTCGCTGACGGTGACGTTGACGTGTTCGATCCGAGGTTCGGACATTCGCGAGCTCCTACCTTGATCTTTTGACTCTAGAACCTCAACTTAACTTTAGGTCAAGGATGAGAAATGCAGACGCTGCTATCGATCGGTGAGCTTTCCCGGCGCACCGGGCTGTCGGTCTCCGCCATTCGTTTCTACGAGGCACGCGGCCTCGTGAAGGCAGTGCGCACGGCGGGCAACCAGCGCCGCTTCGCGCGCGCCGACCTCAGGCGGCTGTCGTTCGCGCTGATCGCCCAGAAGCTCGGCTTGACGCTGGGCGAGGTGGCAACCGAACTCGCGACCCTGCCGCTGCAGCGCGCGCCGACACGGGCTGACTGGCAGGCGATCAGCAACCGCATCCGCGACACACTGCAGCAGCGCATCGGCATGCTCGAGCGCACCCGCGAGCTACTCGACGGCTGCATCGGCTGCGGCTGCCTGTCGCTCGATCGCTGCCGTCTCTACAATCCCGGCGACTATGCGGCCGAGGCTGGCGCCGGGCCGCGCTTCCTGCTCGGCGACCGGCCTGAGCCGCCGGCTCCTGGAGCGCGGTCTCGGTCAGGCACATCGTCCCGCCGAACCGACGCGGTCGCGAAGAGGAAAGGGCGACTTTAGCTCGCTTGGCGCGCCCGGAAGCGCAGCCACAGCTCGGGCAGCCCGCGTGATTCGGACATCAGCTCGCGGACCTGCGCCGGGTCGGCGATGCGCTCGCGTACGATCGCCGGCAGCGGCCGATCCTCGGCCTCGCGGCCACCGATGATCTCGAAGCGGTGGGTCGGCCAGAAGCGCTCGATCAGTCGCCGGGTGACGCCGAAATTGTAGCCGTCGTGCGTCTCGACGATCATGTCGGCCGACGCGATCGATGGCGCGCGACGGATGTCGAGCAACTCGTCCTCCGCGCCTTCGATGTCGATGAACAGCAGCGGCCGCCTGTAGCGGCGCAGCAGGCTCTCGAGCTCGGCAGGCGTGCGCACGTCGGCGACGCGGACGCGATCCTGCAGCCCATTCAGCGCCGCGAGCTTGGACAGCATATCCAACGCCGTGCTGGAGATGTCGACCGCCACGACCTCGATCCGCGGATCGGCATAGGCGAAGCCGACGGCGTAGTAGCCTTCGGCGCAGCCGATGTTGATCACTGCGTCGTAGCCTGCGGCAACCGCCTCGCCGACCCACCCATGCAGGTCCGCCTCGTAGGTGCCGAGCAGCTTCGGGATGAGCGCGCTGTTGTAGCTGAAGTCGCCGTAGCGCATGCCCTTGAACGGCCCCGACAGGATCTCGAGCTTGTCGAGGCCCAACGCGCGGATCTGTTCGGCGCTCTGGCGGGCGAAGTCTGCAGCGGTGGGACGAGGAGTGTGTCGGCCCAACCCGACCAGACCCGCTTTCAGGCGGCGCAGCCCCAGCCGCTCGTAGACGCCGAACAGCAGCGCCGTGAGCAGCGGCGACACGAAGTAGAGTTTGCGGCGCACACTTGGAGCGGTGCGCATGTCTTCGAGGACTTTTGCCAATTCCGACACCGGTCATTTCACTACGCCGGCAAACACATTCACACAATATGAATTTGCAGCTATGGATCAAAGAAACGAAAAATATCCGGGCGCCTGTGCTATCGCGCTCGCGAGCACGCCTGTGCGACCGCCGGCGCGATCTCGGTCGCAAACTTGAGCGCGCCCACCGGCGAGAAGTGGCCTTCGTCGATGAAGTCGCTGTCCTGGAAGTTGTCCGGCCGCACGTCTATGTAGCGGTCGCCCAGGCTGACGGCGTCCTGCTGCAGCAGTCGGTTGGAGCGGGCGATCATCGGCAGCATCTGGTCCGGTGTCACGAACGGCAGCCAGCCGCGCATGGTATTGCTGCTGGTCCGGTCCGGGTTCATCACCTGCCCCACCCACAGGGTGACGATGCCACGCTCCCGGTTGATCGCCGAGATCGCGTGGATGTTGCTGCGATAGATCGCGTCGAGCTTTGGATCGGGCCCCGACTCGATGCGACCCGGCGGCGTGCCGGCCGGCCGAGCCGTATCCACTGCGAAGCTCAGCAGGCGCGTCAGGATCCGGAGGACCGGAGAGATCGTGAAGATCGGGCGATCGAGCCGCCGCGCGCCCAGGAAGTCGATCTGTCCCGGCAGATGGAAGTCGGCGTAGGCGGGATCGAGCCCCTGGACGTGGGCGTTAGTGAGATCGTTCCAGCCGATATAGTAGAGCGCGCAGCGTGGCGCGGTGTCGAAGGCGCGCTGGTAGAACGCGGTCTGCAGCACATGTTCGGCAGTGGTGTAGCCCGGCGTGCCGTGGTTGATGACGGCGTAGCGATCGGCGCCCAGCTTCTGCTCCAGCCGGTCGGGCCAGCTCTCGCCGTCGGGATTGCTGAAATCCATCGTCGTCGAGCCGCCGAACAGGGCAATCACCGTCTTGTTCTGCAACTCCTGCGGCGTGCGCTCGCGGCTGCGCAGCCGTTCGGCCGTGATGTGAATCTTCGTCGTTGCCGCCTGCCCTGCGGGCGTCGGCGCGGGCACGGCCTGCAGCAGTGGATGCCACTCATAGAGCGGCCGATTGTAGTTGTTCGGAAAGAACGCGTTCGAGGCCGCGAACTGGGCGACGTAGAGCAGCGCCGACCCGAACCCGAAGCCGATCTCGAGCGCGGCGAGCGACAATACGGCCGCCGCCTTGCCCGGCCAGCGTGCGAGGAGCAGCGCGAGTGCCAGCAGCAGCGTCAGATAGACGAAGTACCAGCCACGTGGTGTGCCCCAGGAGAGGCCGCGGTCCGCACGGCCCTCGCGAGTCCAGAAGAAGAGCGCCGCGGCCAGCACGACGATCGCCAGCGCGATCGTTGCCAGCAGCACGAGCAGGCGCCCGAAACGGTAGGGCCGTTCGAGTCCGAAATGCGCGCGAATTCGACTCATGCGTGGGTGCGGCCGACGCCCCAGTAGTGCAGCAACTCGGCGGTGTCGCCGGCGAACAGGTTGCGGTCGCAGTGGGTGACGCCGGGAATGGCGCGCGAGGCGGTGCCGTAGGCGGCGTTGCTCTCGCTCTCGTCGGCAACGTACTGCCAGAGCCGCCATCCGCGACCGGCCCAGGCATCGGGCACCACCGGCTCTTCGCGTGGATCGGCCAGCCAGAGATCGCACTGGGCGAGGATGGAATTGGGTCCGACCGGCTCGCGCAGCCGGACGCCGCGCCGGCCCGACTTGCCGTTGGCCCAGGCGGCGTGGGTATAGACGACGGGCAGCCGCCCGGTGGCCTGGCGGACGACCCGCACGAACTCTTCCGCCTGCTGCAGGGTCATCGTGTTGCTGGGTCTGGGATCGTTAGCCTCGAAGTCGAGTGCGATCAGGGTACGCGGCGTGGGCCGCGCCGCGGCCAGGAAAGTCTGTGCCTGGCGGGCACCGGAATATTGGCGCGTGCCGAAGTGATACGCCCCCCACAGCAGGCCGTTCGATTCGGCCTCGACCCGGCGCGGTGCGTAGGAGGGATCGATCCAGTCCCCGCCTTCGCTGGCCTTGTGAATCACGGCCAGGATGTTGGCCTTCCGAATCTGGCCGAAATCGCTGACCGTCACATTATGGCTGATATCGATCACTGCATCGAGCCCCTTGGCTTGCGGGCTCCAACTCGGCCCCCCTTGCGGCATGAAGGCGGTTTGACGCGTTTGCCGACTGCCGCATCCGGCAAGCGACAGGCCCGAGAATCCGGCAATACCGGCGAGCAGACGACGACGGGGGATCATCCTGGCTCCTTTGTTTTGTTATTATTTTACCACAGGCCAGGGCTTGCGGGCTTGGGGACGATCGCCGCAGTCAGGAGTAACTACGCCGCCAGTTCGAGAATCTCCTTCACTTGCTCGGGGCCGGGGATCGGGCGCGGATTGCGCGGCACCCAGGGTGTGCCCATCGCCTGCTGGGCGATACGGTCGAAGTGCTCGCGGCCGATTTTCACCTCGTGCAGGCTGCGCGGCATGTCGAGGCCGCGGATGAAGGCATCGAGCACGTCGCTGGCATCGGCGGTCGGCTGGCCCATCGCCTCCGCGACCAGCGCCTGGCGCGGGCCGTTTGACGATTTGTTCCAGCGCATCACCGACGGCAGCATGATGCACGAGGTGTGGCCATGTGGGACGTCGAACACCGCGCCCAGCACGTAGCCGATGCCGTGACTTGCGCCCATCGGCACGCCGGCGACCAGCGGTGCCATCGAGAGCCACGACCCGAGCTGGCAGTCGAGCCGCGCTGCGTGGTCCTGCGGATCGGCCTTCACCTTCGGCAGCCCGCGCGCCAGCAGCGACAGGCCGTGCAGTGCCGAGGCGTCTCCATACGGGGTCGCCTCGTTCGAGCAGATCCCTTCGACGCAGTGATCGACCGCGCGGATGCCGGTCGACAGCCACAGCCATTGCGGCGTGTGGCGCGTCACGGCGGGATCGAGGACGACGGCGCGCGGCACGATGTCGGCGTGGCGGAACATCTCCTTCACCTTGGTGCGCTCGTCGGTGACGCCGGAGATGTGCGAGAACTCGCCGGCCGACAACGTGGTCGGCACGGAGATCTGCGCCACCGTCGGCGGCCTCACCGGATTGGGAGCGCGAACGGCGTCCATCGCTTCCGGCGTGCGGATATCGTTGGCGAGGCAGAGCTGGACGGCCTTGGCGCCGTCGGTGATCGAGCCGCCACCCAGGGTAACGATGAGGTCGGTGCGTGCATCGCGCGCCTGGTCAGTCGCGGCGATCACCGCGCTGCGCGGGGTATGCGCGGGCATTCGGTCGAAGGTGCCGACGCATTTGTTGCCCAGGGCGCGGCGCAGCTTGTCGATCTCGTCCGTTGTACGGTTCAGCGTGCCGCTCACCATCAGGAAGACGCGCTCGGCGCCGCGTTTCTGCGCCAGCGCCGCGAC
>DASXQC010000796.1:0-1565 GCA_036493235.1 Reyranella sp. | reverse complement strand
CTGACCTCGCTCCTGACCGGCAAGGTGATCCGCAATGACACCGCGATGACCGGCGAGATCAGCCTGCGCGGCCTGGTGCTGCCGGTCGGCGGTATCAAGGAGAAGGTCGTCGCCGCTGCCGCCGCCGGCATCAAGCGGGTGATGTTGCCGGCGCGCAACAAGCGCGACTACGAGGACATCCCGGAGGAGGTCCGCAAGTCGCTCGAGTTCGTCTGGCTCGAGCGGGTCGACGACGCGGTCGCGGCCGGCCTGCAGACCAACGCGGCCCAGTCTTAGGAAAACACATCCCTAGAAAAGACTAGGCAACCTCGTTTCCTCCCGGCAGACTAACGGGCGACGGCGAACCCATAATCGCCGCGTGCGTGCGGGAGGAAGACGATGCCATGGATGCTGACGCCGGTCTGCTGATCAACGCCGTGGTCTCGGGGCTGCTGATCGGCGGCTTCTATGCGGCGGTGTCGGTCGGCGTGGCGATTTCATTCGGCATGCTGGACATCGTGAACATCGCCCATCCGGCGTTCATCCTGCTGGGCTCGTATGCCGCCTTCATCGGCAACACGGTGTTCGGGATCGATCCGATCCTGGCGACGGTCATCACCTTGCCGGCGTTCTATGTGCTCGGCCTGCTCGTCTACCAGGTCTACTACGTCGCCTTCGAGCGACGGGACGACCAGTCGTTGCGCGGGCTGTCGTTCTTCTTCGGCCTCCTGTTCATCGCCGAGGTCGGGCTGATCCTGGCGTTTGGCGTCGACTACCGCTCGGTGCAGGCCTGGTACACCACGGGCAACCTCAACCTCTACTTCATCGAGCTGCCGTGGCGCCTGCTGGTGCCATTCCTGCTCGGCATGGCGATGGTCGCGGGCCTGCAGCTCTTCCTGTCGCGTACCTTCATCGGCCGCGCCATCCAGGCGGTGGCGCAGGACCAGCAGGCGCTCCGGCTGATGGCCGCCAATCCGGCGAAGATCAAGCGCATCGCCTTCGGCCTCTCGTTCGCCACGGCGGCGCTCGGCGGCGCCGCCATGATCATTATCCAGCCGATCGAACCCTCGATCGGCCGCGAATATATCGGCCGCATCTTCGCGATCTGCGTGCTGGGCGGGCTCGGCAGCTTCCCCGGCATGGTGATCGCCGCCCTGACGCTGGGCGTCGTCGAGAATATCACGGCGACCTTCTTCGGCCCGTCGTGGGCGCCGGCCGTCTCGTTCGGCGTGCTGCTCATTACCCTCGCGGTGAGGCCCAGTGGCATCCTCGGTCGTTAAAGAAGAAGAAGAGGAGCGCGAGGGCCTGCGCGGCCTGGGCAACCTCGCCTTCATTGCCGTGCTGGCGGTTGCGGCCGCGGTGATCTTCTTCATCGCGCGCTGGACCGGTCAGAGCTACGCCTTCTTCGCTGCCTACGTGGTCGTTCAGTACATCGTGCTGGGAACGGCCTGGAACATCCTGGGCGGCTACACCGGCTACGTGAACTTCGGCATCACCGCGTTCTTCGCGATCGGCGCCTATTCCACGGTCGTGATGTACAAGCTCACACCCTGGATGCCGCTGCCGGTGATGGTGCTGGTGGGCGG
>DASXQC010000795.1:0-3395 GCA_036493235.1 Reyranella sp. | reverse complement strand
GCACGTCGACAGTGAAGACCAGCGTCTTGAGGCCGGCATCGGCCGTGCGCTTGATCAGGTCCTCGGAGATCGCCTCGTCCTTCGACGAGTAGAGCTGGTACCAGCCATGGTCGGGTGCGAGCTTGGCTAGATCCTCGATCGAGCCGGTGGCGGAGCCCGACATGATGAAAGGTACGTTGGCGTCGCGTGCGGCCTCGGCCAGCATCAGATCGGCGCCGCGGCGGAACAGGCCTGCGAGGCCGGTCGGCGCGATGCAGATCGGGCTCGAATAGGTCCGCCCGAACACGGTCGTCGACTGGTCGCGCACCGAAACGTCGACCAGGTAGCGCGGCACGATCCGCGCCTGACGGAACGCCTGCTCGTTGGTCTGCAGGCCGACCTCGTCGTCGGTGCCGCCTTCGATGAAGTCATAGGCGATCTTGGGCAGCCGCTTCTTTGCAAGCTTGCGCAGATCCTCGATGTTGACCACGCCCTTCATGTCGTTTCGCTCCTGCTATCTTATCTTGGCTTGGCGTTTCCAAAGCTCCCAGGTGCGCGCCAGCACACCGTCGTTCGTATGCGTGGCGGCCGCCGCCTCCTCCGCGCTGAGATACGTCACCGGCCCGAGCCGCATCGCCTCGGCCTGCAGCCGCGCGTTCATCTCGGCATAGTAGGCCCGGAAAACCACCTGCGGAATCGAGTTCCCGACCGCGACCGCACCATGGCCGCGCATCAGTACCACCGCCTTGTCGGCCAGCACCTTTGCCAGCGCTGCGCCGATCGCGCGATTGCGCACCAGCATGTCGCTGTCGGGGACCACGTCGCGAATCTCGAACACCGGCACGCCGGCACCGAGAAATGAACTCATATGGTAGATCGGTTGCAGCTTCACTGTCGTTGCGCCGAACGGGATCAGGTTGGGCGAATGGCTGTGCACCACCGCCTTCACGTCTGGCCGCGCCTTGTAGATTTCGCCGTGAATGAAGCGCTCGAGGTACAGCGGCTCTCCTGTGGCGCGGATCGGATTGCTGTCGAAATCGTATTCCAGGATGTCCGCTTCATGGACCGTCGCCGGAGCGAGGCTGAGCGACATGAAGTAGTGGTTGGGGTCCCTGTCGCTGCGTACCGAGACATGGCCAAAGCCGTCGAGCACGCCGAGCTCGGCCAGGACGCGGTTCGCCGCGGCGAGATCGTCGATCAGATGCGAGTCGGGCTCGGCCCTGGCGGTTCCCGCCAGGCACACAGCCACCAACATGACCCAAAGAATCCGCATATCGGGGCCAAGTTTGGCGATCTTTCCCGCGTCGGGCCAGCGATGTTACAGCCATCGCCCTGCAGATCAGACTGGCGGATCGGGCTCAGGATCGAAAGCCGCCATATCGAGGCGCAGACCTGCCGCAATCTGCCGGATGACGACGGCGAGGGGCGTCGCCAGCGCCAGCTCCACGAGCCCGAACAGCATTCCGAACAACATCAGGCTTGCCAGCGTAAAGGCAGGCAGCAGCCGCACTGTGCGCTGCTGTATCAGCGGGGCGAGGACGTAGCCGATACCGAGGTGGATGACGATGTAGACGGCGATCGCCAAAACGGCGGTCGTCGGCCCCAGCGGAATCGTCATGAGCACGATCGGGATGCCCGCGGCGACGGCACGCAGGTAGGAAACGAAATTGAAGAGGTCGGCCAGAAGAGCGAGCAGCATGGCGTCCGGGACGCCGAGAACGATCAGCGCCGCCGCCGTGAGCAGCCCCAGGACCACCATGCCGATCAGCTGCAGAGGCCAGGCTGACAGGCGCGGAGTCACGACCATCTCCCTTTGGCCGCAGAGCTTTCCCTGATGAATAATGAGCCGCTGTCACCTGCGGTTCCGCCGCTGGACACGATCCCGGCCGCGCTTCAGTGTCCGCCGCGCCATGCAAATCAGACACGCACGCCCCGGCGATGAAGCCGATCTTGCCTTCCTGCTGGAGGACCACGAACGCCACTACGGCTACGAGGCGCCGCCGGGCTCGGGCAACGAGGGCGCCGCATTCCTGACCAGCGGCGGCACGCTCTGTCTGGTGGCGGATGATGGCGATAGCGGCAAGCTGGTCGGCTTCGCGATCCTGAACCCCTACTTCCCGGGCCCGCGGCTGACCCATGGCCTGTTCCTGAAGGAGCTCTACGTCGCCGCTTCCGCCCGTTCCAAGGGAGTCGGCGAGAAGCTGATCGAGGGCATCCGCGCGCTGGCCAAGGAGCGCGGCGACACGCGCGTGATCTGGACGACCGGCGAGCAGAATGCCGGCTCCCAGCGTTTCTACGACCGTCTCGGCATGCGGAGGGAGAAAAAGGTCTACTTCGTGATGGATCCCTGAGTTAGCGTTGACGCAATTGAACGGAGGATGCGCCATGGAACTGACGGCGGCCCAGATCGAACAGTTCGATCGCGACGGGTTCCTGATCTTCCCGAACCTGTTCGAGCGCAACGAGGCTGCGGTGCTGCGCCGCGAGGTGGCACGGCTTTCCCAGGTGCAGGCCGACGAGGTGGTGCGCGAGCACACCGGCGGCGTCCGCACCATCTTCCGGGTGCACGAGACTGACGGCGCGACGCGCAGCCTACCGTTCCGCGCGCTGGTTCGCACGCCGCGGCTGCTGCGGCCGGTACAGCAGGTACTGAAGGACGACGGCGTCTACGTCTATCACACCAAGATCAACACCAAGCCCGCGATCGAGGGCACGGTGTGGCAGTGGCATCAGGACTATGGCTCGTGGATGCGCGACGGCTGCCCGCGGCCCGACATGGCGACCTTCAACGTCATGATGACCGACACGACCGAGATGGGCGGCGCGCTCTATCTCATCCCGGGCAGCCACAAAATCGGCCGTATCGAGCCGGTGTGGGACGAATCGACGTCCTACAAGTTCTGGGCGATGCCCAAGCCACGCATGATCGAGATTCTCAAGACCTCGCCCGAGCCGGTCGCCGTCACGGGCCGCGCCGGCACCTGCGTGCTGTTCCATTGCAACCTGCTGCACGCGTCGGGCCACAATCTCTCGGCCGACGACCGCTGGCACATCTACGTCTCGTGCAACACGGTTGCCAACAAGCCGCAGCTCGGCCCGAACCCGCGGCCCGACTGGGTGGTGTCGCGGAACTGGAATCCGCTGCCGATCGAGGACGACAGGGGCGTGCTGAAGGCGGCCTAAGGCCTCGCCCTCATCTCCTCTCTTTCATCCCCCCTCTCCCGTCATACGGGGGAGGCGGCGCGGTAATCCGCGACGAAGGGGGAAGGCGACGCGGCTGCTCTCTCCGATGTCAGATCATGATCTGAAATTCGCCGACGATTCGACTGGTGCCTTCCCCCTCCCCTGCCCTCCCCCGTATGTGTTTGGACCGGGGACATGGTGAACAGGTGTTCGGGGACATGGTGAACACTCCC
>DASXQC010000794.1:0-6209 GCA_036493235.1 Reyranella sp. | reverse complement strand
TTCACCGCCTGCTCGTAGTTCACGACGGCGAAGGCGCGCGTCCAGTCGGTGCCCCACAGGCAGCGCTCGAAGCCCCAAGCCTCGAAGATACGGGCCAGCGGATCCCAGATGTCCGGAAACGGATAGGGCTGCTTGGACAGGGTGCAGGCGCCGCTGACCTTGATCACCACGTTCGGGCGCTTGGCGAGCTCCAGCACCTTCGGCAGGTCGACCCAGGGCTGCGCCGGCGCTGGCGGAACGCGCGGCTGCAGGATGCCGATATGGTCGATGATGAAGCGCGCGTTGGGATGACGGTCGATCAGCTGGGTGCCCTGGTCGAGCTTGCCCCAGCACAGGAAGTTGACCGGCATGTCGTGCTGGACGGCGGCCTTCAGGATGCGATCGAAGCCGGGATCGGTCGGCGGCCGCGGATTCTCGTCCCGCAGGAAGATGCGAACGCCAACCGCGCCCGGTGTCTTCTTCCAGTCGGCGATGACGTCGGCCACCTTGGGATCGTCCGGATCGACCGGCTTCACGATCGCCATGCGGTTGGGATGGGCGCGTTGCACCTCGACCGCGTAGCTCGCGTCGTACTGGTAGAGCGAGAAGGCGGAGATGAAGATCGCGCCGTCGACGCCGACCTTGTCCATCGCCGCGACCATCTCGTCGCCGGTCACGTGAGGGGGCCAGTTCGGCACGCTGTGCCAAGGCCGCTTGGGCGTGTTCGCCTCGTAAGCGTGGACTTGGCTATCGATGATGGGCATCGGGAACTCCTCCGGGCGTCGAAAGTCTTCTTGTAAGGTGCTGAGCGTGCTCGAGCCGCCGCAGTCGGCGATCGAGCCAGGCGCAAGGTTGCTGTTGGCGTCGTTGGAGTACATCCGGTTGGCGAGACCATTGCAATTGCTGAAAGCCGGCGCGCCGTTCTGCTGGGCACCGAAACTGCAGTTCGCAACGCGATTGCCGATGAACAGCCGATCTTGATGTTCACCGGCTGGTTGGTGTCGACGTTGTTGGGATCGACGAAGCCGATGTCCTTGCGGCAGACGCCCAGCACGGTGAGCTTGCCGATCCACGACGGGATCACGCGAGGCTCGACAGCCGGCGTGTCGGCGTCGATCCAGGCGTCGCCGACCAGCTGGTTGGTGCTGAGCTGGAACCCGTGTCCGATCTTTTCCTCGTGCTGGGTGATCTGAACGTCGGGGCACCACAGGTTGCCCCTGAGCTGCAGGATGCCCTTGGCACCGGCTCACCGGTGCGTCTTTACCCGGAAGCGACGGTTTTGCTCGAGCAGATGCTGCCGACATGCATCTCCATGTTCGGTGTCGGTATGGCAAGCTGGTATGCGGTCACTCGGATTACAGGTTGGTGACGGCCTTCAGGCGACGCCGCCCCAGAACTCGCGCAGCGTGGCCGCGTCACCGTTGAACAGGTTGCGGTCGCAGTGGCTGACGCCCTGCACGATGGTGGTCTGGTTGTAGGTGGGATGGCGCGCACTCTCGTCGCCCGCGTATTGCCAGAGCCGCCAGCCCGCCGCCGCCCAGGCTCGCGGGATCTCGGGCGAGTCATGGTAGTCGGCGACCCACAGGCCGCAGCGCGCGAGGATCGAATCCGGCGTGATCTGCGCGCCGAAGCTCAAGCCCGAGACGGGCAGGGGATCGCCATTGGCCCAGGTCGGATGCACGTAGACGACCGGCAGCCGGCCCGTCGCCGCGGCCACGGTCTTGACGAATTCCTCGGCCTGGTCGAGCCTCATCGAGTTCGACGGGTTGTTGTCGTTGGCCTCCAGGTCGAGGGCGAGAAGGGTCCTGGGGCCCGGCCGCGACGCGGCCAGGAAGAACTGCGCCTGCTCCCTGCCCGAGAATAGTCCGGTGCCGTAATGATAGGTGCCCCACAGCAGTCCCGCCGCCTCAGCCTGGGGGCGTCGCGCGGCGCACGCCGAGTCGGCGTAGTCGCCGCCTTCGCTCGCCTTATGGATGACGGCGAGGATGTTGCTCTCGCGCACCTGCCGGAAGCTCGAGACGGTCACGCCGCGGCTGATGTCGATCACCGCATCCAGTCCAAGCGACGCGCGATCGGGCGGCGGCGGTGCGATCGGATACTGATAGGGTACCGAGGGTCCCGACTGGCGCGCGGCGCATCCTGCCGTCGCTGACGCAGCCAAGGCCGAAAGAACGTTCCTGCGAGAGATCATGAACCGACAGTAAGGCGTTCAGCGGACGCGGCAACTTGCCGCTTTGGCGCAGCAACGCCTGTCGCCTCCGCGGCGTTGGTCATTATGGAGGGGAGTGCTCTTTGTCCCGAAAATCGCCCAATTTCTTGCTGCTGCTTCTGGTGTCCTCGCTGGTGGCGCCCATAGGAGTAGCCCGCGCCCAGCAGGCGCCCCCGCCGGCACCGCCCGCTACCGGAAATCCCGCGGACGCAGCAAGTCCGGCAAAGCCACCGCCACCGCCTCCTGGCACGGAAACGCCGGCCGTGGTCGTCGACAACAATCAGTCCCAGACGCTGCTCGGCAAGCCGGTGCGTAGCGCGAAGGGCGAGGATCTGGGCCGCGTCGTCGACGTCATCGTCGATCGCGGCGGCGTGGTGCAGGCGGCGATCATCGACTTCGGCGGGTTCCTCGGCGTCGGCTCTCGCAAAATCGCCGTCGACTGGCACATCCTGCACTTTCCCGACAGCGGTTCGCCCGACAAGCTGATTGCCGACTTGCCGCGCGACCAGCTGCGCAAGGCGCCGGTCTACAAGGAAGGCGAGCCGATCGTCATCATGGGCCGGATCGCGCCCGCCCCTCCTGCGCCGCCACCCGCTGCTCCGGGGCCTGCCGCACCGGCACCCGCCGCAGCAACTCCGGTTTCGCCATCGCCGGCCCCGGCGCCGCCGCCCGATACGCCGGCGCAGCCGCCGAAGACGGAACAGCCCACGCCCAAGCCGTAGGGCACGGCGCCATGCCGCCGAACGCGGTTCCGCCGTCTTGCCTGCTGGACAGGGAGCCTTCCCCGCGCAGTCGCCGCGGCCTCGACTGGCTCGTGTTCTTCGTTGCCGATATCCAGACGGGCTTCGGGCCGTTCGTCGCCGTCTTCCTGACCAGCCAGAAGTGGACACAGGTCGATATCGGCCTCGTGCTCACGGTGAGCGGCCTCGTCGGCTTGATCGGCCAGGTTCCGTTCGGTGCGATCGTCGATGCCACGCGCTCGCTGCGCGCGATCGCGGCCGTCACACTGGTCGCGATCGGCGCCAGCGCCTTTGCGTTTGCGGCCTGGCCGATCCTGGCCGTGGTGCTGGCTGCGCGCGTCCTTCATGCCGCCGCGAGCTGCTTGCTGGGTCTCGCGGTGGCGTCGATCAGCCTCGGTCTTGTCGGTGCCGATCGGATGAGCGAGCGCCTCGGCCGCAACGTCGCCTTCGCGTCGGCCGGCACGGGGCTTGCCGCGGCAGCGATGGGCGCCATCGGATACTACCTTTCGAACCGCGCGGTCTTCCTGCTCGCGGGGGCGCTCGCTCTCCCGGCCCTCTATGCCCTGTTCTGCATCAGGCGGGAGGAGATCGGCCCGACCTCGAGTGTCCCGCGCACCGAGTCGACGACGATGCGCTCTCTCGCTGCAGCCTTTCCGGCGTTCGCGCGCAATCGGGCGTTCGTCATCTTCCTCGTCTGCGTGCTGCTCTTCTATCTCGCTAACGGCGCGATGCTGCCGCTGGCGGCCAGCATGATGACGCTGAAGTCGAGCAAGGCCGCGACCCTCATGGTCGCCGCCTCGATCGTCGTGCCGCAATTCATCGTGACGCTGCTTTCGCCGTGGGTCGGCCTCTGGGCGCAACGCATCGGGCGCAAGCCGATCCTGCTGCTGGGGTTCGGCGCTCTTGCGCTACGCGGCTTCCTGTTCGCCTCGACGGGCGATCCTGCGTTGCTGACGCTCGTCCAGGCACTCGACGGCGTGTCGGCCGCCGTGCTCGGTGTGCTCGTGCCATTGACGGCTGTCGACGTCACCCGCGAGCACGGTCATTTCAACCTGGCTCAGGGTGCCATCGGCTCCACCATGGGTATTGGCGCCGCTGCAAGCTCGACATTGGCGGGCTATATCAGCGACGATTTCGGCAGCCACGCCGCCTTCACCATGCTGGCGCTCACGGCTGCCGCCAGCGTTGTCATTCTGGCGTTGGCCATGCCGGAGACGAAACCACGATCCTAGAGTGAGTCTCGCGCTGGGGCGCGCCACGGAAGGGACGCCTCATGTCATTGGACCGCGCGTGCTTCCAGCGCGCCTCATGATGTGAGCGCGCAGGATGCGCGCGGTCCATATGATCATGAGAAGCGCGGTACTGGAGTGCCGCGCTCCCAGCAAAGATGATTCTAATCGGCTGCCGCTCGACGGATGCCCTGCTCGTCGTCGATCATGGAGCGGTAGAGACGGACATAGTCTTCCGCCATGCGCCGGGCGGTGAATCGCTCCTCGAATCGCCGCCGGACGGCCTTGCGGGACAGTGAGCCGAGGTCGCGCACGGCGCCCGCAGCGCTCGTCTCGTCCTCGACCACGAAGCCCGTCACGCCGTCCTCGACGATTTCCGAGACGGAGCCGCGGTTGAAGGCGATCACCGGTGTGCCGCATGCCATTGCCTCGATCATCACGAGGCCGAATGGCTCGGGCCAGTCGATCGGCACGAGCAGGGCGATCGCCCCGCTCAGGAATTCGGACTTCTGATCGTCGCCGATCTCGCCGATATACTCGACGCAACGCTTGGACAGCAGCGGCTTGATCGTCTCGTCGAAGTAGTCCTGGTCGGCGCGATCGACCTTGGCGGCGATCCTGATCTGCAGGCCGCAGCGCTCGGCGATGCCGATGGCGCGATCGACGCGCTTCTCGGGCGAGATCCGCCCGAGAAAGGCGAGATAGCGCGGCTGCACCGCTTGCGGCGTGAGCAGGTCCGCCGGCAGGCCATGCGGCACGGTCGCCATCCAGTTGGCTTTCGGAATGGGTCGCCGCTGCGCGTTAGAGATCGAGACGATCGGAATATTGGAGAACGTCTCGAATGTCGGATGGTGCTCGGGCAGGTCGAGGCGGCCATGCAATGTCGTGAGGAACGGAGTCGCCTGCCGCGACATCAGCGAGAACGGATAGTAGTCAAGATGGAAATGGATAAGGTCGAATTCGGACGAACGGCGATAGACCTTTTCGATCGTCATCATGTTGAGTGCATTCGGATCGCGCACGGTGCCGTCGAGTCGCAGCGCGCGGGGCCACATAGGCTCGAGCTTCGCATTGGTCACCGAATCGCCACTTGCGAACAAAGTGACTTCGTGGCCAAGAGCGACAAGCTCCTCCGTGAGCCACGAGATGACTCGCTCGGTGCCGCCATATAGCGTTGGAGGCACGGCTTCGGTGAGGGGGGCAACCTGCGCAATCCTCATGGAACGAAACTCCTTTGCTTGTCGTTTTGAAAGGAAACCTTATGTCCAACCGTCGCTTCTGAATGGCGACTGCCTGTGACAACGACCGCGCCGCGTTGCGGTCACGTTTTTTTGGCGAATGCGACAGATTTTCCTAAAGACCGTGGTTCGACAGACCACGTTCGACAGACTGGGGGGAGCGCAGGCATGTCAGCGACGGACGACGACGACATCTGCCGTTACCAGGGCCAGCCCCTGCGATTTCTTTGGCGTCATGCGAGCCGCCGTCCGATTGCACACACGGTGATCCTGCTGTCCGTGCTGGGCGCCGTGGCCTGCTCGGTGAGCACACAATATGGTGTGAAGTTCCTCGTCGACGTCCTGTCGGAGGGGCCCGAACATGCCGGCAGCCCCTGGCTTGCCTTTGCTGTTCTCGTGTTGTGTGTGGCCGCCGACAATTTCCTGTGGCGGATCGCGAGCTGGGTCGCGAGCAAGACCTTCGTCAAGGTGACAGGCGATGTGAGATCGGAACTCTTCCGGCATCTCACGGGCCACGCACCGCTGTTTTTTGCCAACCGCCTGCCGGGCATGCTGACCGGCCGCATCACCGCGACATCCAATGCCGCGTTCCAGATCGAGAACATGCTGATGTGGAACGTCCTGCCGCCATGCATCGCCACCATTGCAGCCATCGGGTTCCTGGCGGCGGTCAGCCCCTCCATGGCGGGGGTGATGATCCTCGCCTCGGCCATCGTGGTAATTGCGATGTTCCGCTTCGCAGCCGCTGGCCGGCCCTTGCATCATGACTTCGCCAAGAAGGCCGCGCGGGTCGACGGCGAGATGGTCGACGTGA
>DASXQC010000793.1:0-4180 GCA_036493235.1 Reyranella sp. | reverse complement strand
GAAGCCCGAAATGTCAGATCTGATCGAGGGGGCTATGGGCGAACTGTCCGATTTCCATGATCTGCATGGGTTTTATGCCGATGGGGTAGAACCGGGGACAGCGATCCTGCCGGAAGGTTGGGAAGACCGACTGGTGAAAGTCGAGAATGTGAATACCAATGGAGCGCGCGGCTGGTGTCTTGAAGTACACGATTTGGCCGTGGCGAAGCTCGCAGCCGGTCGGGAAAAGGATACTGAGTTCGTGGACGCGATGTTGGACCACGGCTTGGTTCAGATCGATGTATTGCGCAATCGCCTCGCCGATACTGAATTGGACCAAACGCGCTCAGCCAAGGCTTTGGCTTGGCTCGCAGCCCGCAGGCCAGAAAAATAGCTCAAATGTGTAGATGAAGGTGAGTTGGTGGTCACAGGATCGCCGAGGCGACCTCGCGGTCGATCAGCCTGCCGGCCCACCTATAAACGCATGGGAGCTTCCGGTTAGCCGGATGCCTTGCGGTTGCTCGTGCTGCTACCGTTTCCACCAATAAATAGGCAATTGGAGGAAACGGTACCATGCAAGCGTTTGCGTCCGATCGCGTACTTGAGGCGAGCACGATCCGCCGCGTGTCCTGGCGGCTCATGCCCTTTCTGCTCCTTGCCTATCTGATCTGTTACATCGACCGCGTGAACGTGGGCTTCGCCGCGCTGCAGATGAACAAGGCGGTCGGCATCGATCCCAAGACCTACGGCCTCGGCGCCGGCATCTTCTTCGTCGGCTACTTCATCCTCGAAGTGCCGAGCAACCTGGCGCTGCAGCGCTTCGGCGCGCGGATCTGGATTGCGCGCATCATGATCTCGTGGGGCATCGTTTCGGCGGCCTTCGCGCTGATCGGCGGCCCGATCTCGTTCCTCGTGCTGCGCTTCCTGCTGGGCGCCGCCGAGGCGGGCTTCTTCCCGGGCGTGATCCTCTTCATCACTTTTTGGTACCCGGCGCACTATCGCGCCATCATCGTCGGCATTTTCATGGTGGCCATCCCGGTGGCCGGCCTGATCGGCTCGCCGATCTCGGGCGCGATCCTGTACATGGACGGCATGCTCGGGTTGGGCGGCTGGCAGTGGATCTTCATCCTCGAAGCCTTGCCGGCGGTTCTGCTGGGCCTTGCCGCGTATGTCTGGCTCACCGACCGTCCCGAGAACGCGACGTGGCTGACGGCCGAGCAGAAGCAGTGGCTCACCGGCCGCCTGCGGCTCGAGCAAAACCGTACGCCGCGGGTCGCGCCGACGTCGGTGTGGCGCATCATGACCAACAAGTACGTGCTGATCATGGCGCTGGTCTATGCCGGCGCGTCCGGCGCCTCGACCTCGCTCGCGCTCTGGATGCCGCAGCTCGTGAAGTCGTTCGGCCTTACCAACTGGCAGACCGGCCTGGTGAATTCCGTGCCGTTCGGCATCAGCGCGGTGATCATGATCCTGTGGGGCCGCAATTCCGACCGCACGGGCGAGCGCGTCTGGCACAATGCTTTGCCGCTCGCCTGGATGGTGCTGGCCATGCTCGGCACGTTCTTTGCCATCCACAATCTCTGGGCCATGATCCCGCTGCTGACCCTGATCGCCGCCGGCACCTACGCCAGCAAGGGGCCGTTCTGGGCGCTGTGCTCGGAGTGGCTGGGCGCGGGCGCGGCGGCGGCGGGCCTAGCGCAGATCAACGCGCTGGGCAACCTGTCGGCCTTCGGCTTCAACTACCTGATCGGCTACATCACGGCGGAGACCCACAGCTTCCCGCTGGCGCTGATGCCGATCGCCTTCGTGGCCACCCTCGGCACGATCAGCGTGCTGGTGATCGGCCGGCAGCAGCCGCGGACGGTGGCGGCTACGTCGTAGCCGACCGCCTCATCGGCTATGCTCGGCCCGAATGACGGGCCGGCTTCTCCTGGCGATTCTTGGCGCCTGCCTCATGAGCGCAGCGGCCGGCGCACAGCCGGTCGGCGACAGGCCCGAGATTTGCGACACCGGCGTGGGCCCGCCCAGCCAGGAGTTCGAGCTGTACGCGACCGAGCAATGGCCGAAGGAGGCGGTGCGGTTCAAGGGTGACGCCGGCAACGTCTCGCGCGACGGCGAGCGGTTGCGGCTGAAGCTCGAGAACGGTGGCACGGTCGAGCTGGCCGATTGCCGGCGTGGCATCACGGCTCACGCCTATCTCTACGAGCAATACGACGAGGCGGGTCATTTCTACGTCGTGCGCCGGCCGGCCTACCGGGATTTCTCCTACACGCTGGTGATGCGGGCGAGCGGCAAGCAGTACCGGGTCTACGGCACGCCGGTTTGGACGTCCGACAAGAAGCGCTTGCTCACCGTCGCCTGCTCGTGGATCCCGCCGCGCGGCACGCTCACCATCCAGGCGCCGGCGAACGGCGAGCTCGCGACCGAGGTGGAAGTCACACTACCCACTTGCCTCGATGAGACCGAGACCTGCGCCGCGCGCTGGGACAACCCGTCATGGATCGCCGTCACCTGCACGCGCGCCGACGGCTCGAGCCGCCGCGGCTCGGAGTTCGTGGTGATGAAGGCGAGCGACGGTGCCTGGAAGACGTTCGGGCGCTAGGCTGGACTCCATTTAAACGTCATCGTCTTCCGCTGGGGGCGCGCCACTCCAGTGGCGCGATCGAGGGGTGCTTGCATCGTCGCATGACGCGTCACTGGAGTGACGCGCCCCCAGCGGAAGAGCGTCGACACTCGAGGCATCCCACGAGGGTGGGAAGTTCGGGAAGTCCGGTTTCGGGAGCCTACGCCTTGCCCCAGCCGTCGCGAGTCTGCGGCAGCTTCTTCTTGAGCAGCTGGCCGGCGACGACATTGCGCAGCACCTCGGCTGTGCCGCCGCCGATCGTGAACATGCGGACGTCGCGCGCCATGCGCTCGAGCGGCAGCTCGCGGCTGTAGCCGCGCGCGCCGAAGAACTGCAGCGCGTCGTTCACCACCTGGATCGCGTTCTCCGAGGTGAAGACCTTGGCCTGCGCCGCCAGCAGCATGTCGGGGAAGCCGCCTTCGCCCGAGCGCGCGGCGTTGTAGACGAGGGCCTGCGCCGCCGCGAGCTTGATCGACATGTCGGCAAGCTTCCATTGCAGGCCCTGGAATTCGTTGATCGGCCGGCCGAACTGGCGGCGCTTCTCCGACCAGTCGAGCGCGAGTTGGTACGCGCCTTCGGCGATGCCCAGCGCCACCGTGGCAGCGCCCACACGCTGGCTGTTGTAGGCGTTCATCAGGTCGGCGAAGCCCTTCTTCAGGCCGCGCGGCGGGATGACGAGGGAGGAGGGAGGGACGTCCATGTCCTCGAAGTCGATCACCGCCTCGGGGATGCCGCGCAGGCCCATGGTCGGCTCGCGCTTCGTGATCTTGAGGCCCTTGGTCTCGTCGCGGATGGCGAGGAAGCCGCCGGTGCCTTCCTCGTTGCCCTGCTCGTCGTAGACCTTGGCGAAGATCAGGTGCAGGCGCGAGACGCCACCACCGGTGATCCAGTGCTTGCGGCCGTTGATGACGTAGCGGTTGCCCTTCTTGTCGGCGCGAGTGGTCATGCCGCCGGCGTCCGACCCGGCCTCCGGCTCGGTGATGCAGATCGCAGGCTTGTCGCCCGCCAGCACCATGTCGGCGGCCATCTTCTTCTGCTCTTCCGAGCCGTAAGCCATCACCGCGCTGATCGCGCCCATGTTGGTCTCGACGGCGATGCGGCCGGTCACCGAGCAGGTCGCCGACAGCGCCTCGATCACCAGCACGGCGTCGAGCCAGTTCTTGCCTTGGCCGCCGTACTGCTGCGGGATCGTCAGGCCGAGCAGCTTTTCGTCCTTCAGCAGCTCGACATTGTCCCAGGGATACTGCTCGGTGCGGTCGATCTCGGCGGCGCGGCTCGCGACCGGGCCGGCGGCCAGTTCGCGCACACGCGCCTGCAACTCGACCTGCTCGGGAGAAAGACCGGACGCATTCATGAAGCTTGTTCCTGGTTGGGATCGATACTGAAGATCGCAACGGATTCGCTGCGGCCGCGCACCGTGACGCTGCCCAGCGAGTCGAATTTGAATGTCTCGCCGCAGGCAGCGCGCGTGCTCTGCGAGACCAGAATGCGCGTGCCGTACTGCTTGTTCAACTCCTCCAGCCGCGCGGCGAGGTTCACAGTGTCGCCCAGCAGGGTGAAGTTCATGCGCTTGCCGGC
>DASXQC010000792.1:0-2177 GCA_036493235.1 Reyranella sp. | reverse complement strand
GCCAGCGGCGGAAGATATCGGCGGGCAGCGCCTCGCCGGCCGACACGCAGGCGCGCAGGCTGGCGAGCGGGCGAGGCTTGGCGTCGAGTGCCATCAGCTGCGCGGCATAGAGCGTCGGGATGCCGTAGAACAGCGTCGGCTGGAAGCGCTCGATGTTCTCGAAGGTGACGTCCGGCGTCGGCCGCCGGTCGTCGAGGATCGCCGTGCCGCCGGCCCACAGCGGGAAGGTCATGGCATTGCCGAGGCCATAGGCGAAGAACAGCTTGGCCGCCGAGTAGCAGATGTCGTGCTCGGTGACGCCCAGCACGCGCGTGCCGTAGAGCTCGCTGGTCACCACCATGTCGCGTTGCGCATGCACCGCGCCCTTGGGCCGCCCGGTCGAGCCCGACGAATAGAGCCAGAAGCAGTCGTCGGTCGGCGCCGCGAGCCGCGCCTCGAGCTGGGGCGAGACTTTTTCCATCTCGGCCAAAAACTTGTCGACCGTGAGTGCCTTCGCTGGCGTCATCAGCAGCGCGGCCTCGATCTCGCCGGCATATTCGCTCGAATAGACGACAAGCCCGCAGCCCGAATCCTCGAACATGTAGGCGTAGTCGGGCGCGCGCAGCAGCGTGTTGGGCGGCACCGGTACAACGCAGGCCTTGATGGCCCCCCAGAACAGATAGAAGAACGCCGGGCAGTCCTTCACCACCATCAATAGCCGGTCGCCGGGCTTCAGCCCCTGCGCCAGCAGCACGTTGCCCGCGCGGTTCACGTTCTCTGCCAGCTTGGCGTAGGTCACGTCTTCGCCGTGCACGGTGCGGATCGCGACCTTGCCGCCGCGCCCTTCGGGCACGTGCCGGTCGATGAAGGGCACCGCGACGTTGAAGCGGTCGGGTAGGCGGACCTTGAGATTCGAGTCGAACGAGATGTCGGCGGGGAGTGTCATGGTGGAGTGCGAAGCAAAGGTTGTAGGCTCTTCATGAAGCCCAAGGCGATTACGGATGACAGCGGGGTCGCGTCGAAGGTCCAGGATGGCGACGACGAGAATCTCCTCATTCGAAATTTCGTAGAAGAGAGCATGGTGCCAACGCGGCAGGCCGGCGCAGTGGATGCTGCCTTCGATCCGCCGATAGAGTAGCGGGCGTTCTGCGATCTGCGCCAGAATCCGAGCGACTTCCTGACGAACCATCGGCGCTACCGATGGCGCATATTGTTGGACGCGCAAGATGAGTTCGGTGAGATCGACCTTCGCGGCGGCCGTGACGACAACCTTTCGAGTCATCCGAACCTGCGCTTGAGCTCCTCATTGAGCGTCTCCCACGGCACACCCGTGCTCGGGTCGTTCCTGTGCTCCTCGATGCGCCTGTTAAGCTCGGTCAGTAGACCCGGATCGACCTTCTCGTCGAATTCCATCGCTTCGATAGCGGCTGGATCTCCGCGTTGGGCGTCGTCGGCGATGGCATTCCAGAGCTTTTCGATCAGGTCGAGACGTTCCTCGACTGTCAGGGACTTCGGATCAATCGATGATGTGGTCATGCAATGATCCTACCTCCTTCGGCGCCGGTTCCCAATTGCTCTCGCCAATGTCATACCGTGGCGCGGGGGAGATCGCATGACCCGCTGGATGCCCGGCCTGGTCGCGTTGCGCGACTACAAGCTTTCGTACCTGCCGCACGATCTGGGCGCCGGCCTGACGCTGGGTGCGGTGATGGTGCCGGTTGGCCTCGCTTATGGCGAGTTGGCCGGGCTGCCATTGGCCGGCCTGTACGGCAGCATGTTGCCGCTCGTGGCCTACGCTCTGTTCGGCAGCGCGCGGCAGCTGATCGTCGGGCCCGATTCGGCGATGGCGGCGATCGTCGCCGTCACCGTGGTGCCGCTGGCGCACGGCGATGCCGGGCGGCTGGCGATGCTGGTGGCCGAGGTCGGTATCCTGGTCGGTGCGCTGTGCCTGCTGGGCGCCGTGCTGCGGCTGGGCTTTGTCGCCAACTTCCTGTCCAAGCCGGTGATCGTCGGCTTCATGCACGGCCTGGCGCTGGTGATCGTCGGCTCCCAGCTGCCCAGGGTGCTGGGCCTCAAGGCCGAAGGCGAGAGCACGCTCGAGCAGTTCCTGAGCATCCTGCCGCATCTCGGCGAGTCGAACCTCGTCAGCCTCGCGATCGGTGCGGGCAGCTTCGCTGTTATCGTGCTGTGCCGCCGCT
>DASXQC010000791.1:0-1716 GCA_036493235.1 Reyranella sp. | reverse complement strand
GATCGCGCGCCACCTGCTTCACCTTGTCGAACTCGGCGCGGCGCTTGGCGACTTCCTCGGGCGGCATGCGCGCGAGGTTGTTGTAGTCCTGCTTCCAGTCGCCGTCGTCGTTCCAGCGCAACGGACTCTGAACCGTCGTGCGTGGCCCAATGGCGCTCTCCAGCACCTTGAGCGCCAGGTCGAGTGTGAAGCGCTGCGTGTCGGGTTCGTGCGGCTTGCCGGCGGAGTTGCCGAGAGGGAAGTCGCTGAACAGGAAGCGCGGCACGCCCGCCCATTCGACGATGTCCTTCGCCGCCCCCATGACCACCGTTGGGATGCCGTTCCGTTCGAGGTAGCGAGCGACCAGACTCACGGTCTGGTGACAGACGGGTCAAGTCGGCACCAGGAGCGCCGCATCGACCTGGTCCTGCCGACAGCGCGCCAGGATCTCCGGCGCATCGGTCTCGAGCGTCACCCGCTGGCTGCGGTTGGTCGGCGCGCCATGAAAGCGCCTGGCAAGCTTGAAGCGGCCTTGCGCCGCGAACTCGCGCATCAGCGGCAGCGGAAACCAGGTGTTGGAGTCCTTGGCCGTGCTGTGCTTGCGGTCGTAGCCGATATGGGAAATCCGCGTGTCGTGATCGACCGCGGTATCGCCGGAATAGACGGTGTAGAATTTGGCAGCTGCATTGTAGATCGCACCCGGCCCCTGGTCGCCCTTGTCGGGCTGATAGGGCGCCGCGGTGGTGATCAGCACCAGCGTGCTGTCCTTCAGCGGCTTGTTGAGCGGCGTGAACGGCGCATCGACGTAGTGCGCCCAGCGATAAGGATTATCGTAGCCCAGCGCCAGGTAGTAGTCGCGCGTGCGTCGCATGTAGTCGATCGGCGCATCGTATTCCGGCGCGAAATTGGCCGTGTCGGTCATTGGCTGAAAGTGAGACCGGACGGGTTCGAAGTCAATTTGGCCTGGAGTGACAATTTCGCGGGCAAGCCCTAGCTTTTGCGTTACTTCGGGAGGCAACAATGAAACGACTGACCCGCCGCGCGACGCTGGCAGGCGCGCTGGCCCTCGCCGTGCCGGCCCGAGCCGAGGGGCCAGCATTGCGCATCGTGGTCGGATATCCGCCGGGCGCCGGCATCGACACCATCGCGCGCCTGGTAGCCGACAAGATGCACGCCTCGCTCGGCCGCTCTGTCATCGTCGAGAACAAACCGGGCGCGGCGGGCATGATCGCCGACACGACCGTCAAGGCGGCGGCGCCGGACGGCAACACGCTCCTGATGACGCCGCTCGCCAATATGGTGTTCTTCCCGCACTCCTACGCCAAGCTCGACTACGACCCGTTCAATGACTACGCGCCGGTGGCGCATCTGGCGTCGTTTCCGCTCGCCTTCGGTGTCGGACCTGCGGTGCCGGCGAACACGCTGGCCGAGTACGTGACGTTCGCCAAGAAGGGCGGCGCCAACGCCAACTTCACCGCCGCGGCGCTCGGCAGTCTGCCGCACTTCTTCGGCCTGATGTTCGCCAGGACCGCCGGGCTCGAGCTGACCTACATCCCCTACAAGGGCACGGCTCAGGCGTTGCCCGCCCTGATGTCGGGCGAGATTCCGGCCGCGGTCCTGACGCTCAACGACCTCGGCACGGCCGTCCAGTCGGGCAAGGCCCGCATCCTTGCAACGTCAGGCGCAAAGCGCTCGCCGCAATATCCCGACGTGCCGACGTTCAAGGAGAGCGGCTAC
>DASXQC010000790.1:0-2711 GCA_036493235.1 Reyranella sp. | reverse complement strand
CAGCGACAGCACGCTCAAGGTCGAGGGCGCGGTCACGCTGCGCGGCATCACCCGGCCGATGGAGCTCGCGGTCTCGGTGACCGACCGCAAGCCCAACGCGGCGGCCGGCGCGCGCTACGCCCGCTTCCACGCCGAGGGCGTCCTGAAACGCTCCGAGTTCGGCATGGTGAAGTACATCGACGTCGTGGGCGACACGGTCGACTTCTCCATCCGCACCGATGCCTGGCGCTGACCTGACGTACACACCGGTCGCCCGGATCCTGCACTGGCTGACCGCGCTCGCCGTGCTCGGCCTGATCGGGCTGGGCCTCTGGATGGTCGGCCTGCCGATCGGCCTCACCAAGCTCTATGCCTTTGCTTGGCACAAATGGATCGGGCTGACGGTGCTGACCCTGACCCTGCTGCGCTGGGTCTGGCGCACCGCGCATCCGCCGCCCGTGCTGCCTGCCACCGTAACGCCGTGGGAACGCGCGCTGGCGCCATGGGCACACATACTGCTGCTGGTCCTGCTGCTCGCGCTGCCGATCAGCGGCTGGCTGATGAGCTCGGCCGGCGGCGTGAAGGTGATCTGGTTCGGCACCCTGCCGATGCCCGACCTGGTGGCGCGCGATATGAACCTGTTCGAGACCCTGCGCACGCTGCATCACTGGCTGGCGTGGACATTGATGGGCGTGCTGGTCGTTCATTTCGGCGCCGTGGTGCGCCACGATCTGCTGCGCCGCGACGGCATCTTCCGCCGCATGTCGCCGTTCGTGCTGCTGCTCGTGATCATGACGGTGGCGCGGCCGGTCATGGCGCAATCCAGCTGGACGATCGATCCCGCCAAGAGCCGGATCGGCTTCACGGTCGAGCAGACCGGCAAGCTGGTGTCGGGCCGCATCGCCACCTGGACCGGTACGATCGTGCTCGAGCCGAGCGACCTCGCCAACGCACGCCTCGACATCCGCATGAACATGCGCAGCGCCTCGGCAGGCACCAAGGACATCGACGACGTCATGCTGGGGCCGAACTTCCTCGACGCGGCCCACGCGAACGAAGCGCGCTTCACCAGCACATCAGTGAGCCGCCGCGGCGACGACTACGTGGCCCAGGGCAAGCTCACCATCCGCGGCGTCACGCGCGACATCGCCCTGCCCTTCAGCCTGAAGATCCAGGACGGCCACGCGACGGCACGCGGGCGGCTCGCCATCAAACGGCTGGACTACGGCGTCGGCCGCAACGAGTGGGCGGCCATCACCTACGTCGCCGACGACGTCACGATCGACATCACCGTCGCGGCGTCGCGGCCTTGAGACGCCGCGGCCTGTTGCTGGGGGCCGCGCCGTTCATCGCAACGGCGCAGGCGCAGACCGGCCTGCCCGCTGAACAGCTCGGCGCCTATGCCGGCGCGGTGCGCTTCTATCGCTCGATCCCGCTGGAAGACATCGTCCCGCCACCCAAGCATCCGCATGTCGACGACGAGGACCTCACACCGTTCGGCGTCTACTTCTCGATCAGCGCTGAAGCGAACGTCGTCGCCGTCTGGCTGCGCATCGACGGCGGACCGATGCAGACCACGACCGGCGGCGAGACGCTGCATTTCGGGCCGATCGCGGAAGGCTTCGCCAAGCTCGCCGCCGCCGAGGCCAAGCCGGAGCCCAGGTCGGCGACCTTGACCGTGCGGCCTGATTCTCTCGGCACCGAGGCATTGTTCGCCTTCGCCGACGGCAGCTTCTGGCGGCGCCATTTCAACGCGCGCTTCACGAAGACCGGCGCCGATCTGATCCTGTGGGTTTCGACGCCCACGGCACCCGCGCCCGGACCTGGCGCGGGTCAGCCTTGCGCTTGCCTCAGGACGGCCGCGCACCGACATAGTTCGACTGCGGGCGGATGATGCGGCCGCCCTTCTCTTGCTCGAACACGTGTGCGCTCCAGCCGGCGACGCGACCGACCGCGAACAAGGCAGTAAAGGCCTCACGCGGAATGTCGAGCGCCTCGAGCAGCAGCGCGGTGTAGTACTCGACATTGGTGTCGAGCCGGCGACCGGGCTTGTGCCGGCGCAGCGCCGCGATCGCGCCCTTCTCGACCTCCGACGCGTAGGCGAGCCGGCCCGACGTCTCCGGCAGCTTCGCCACCGCCTCCTTCAGTACGTCGGCCCGCGGATCGCGCACCTTGTAGATGCGATGGCCGAAACCCATCAGCGTCAAGTTGCGGCCGAAGGCATCGTCGAACCACGCCTCGGCGCGCGAGGCGTCGCCGATCTCGTCGAGCATATCGAGGACCGGCCCCGGCGCGCCGCCATGCTTCGGGCCCTTGAGAGCGCACAGCCCGGCCAGCACCGCCGAGATCAGGCCGGCGTCGGTCGAGGCGACCACACGTGCGGTGAAGGTCGAGGCGTTGAAGCCATGGTCGGCGACGGTGGCGAGGTAGGTGTCGAGGCCCTTCTCGAACACCTCGGGCGCACGCTGGCCGCGGATCATGCGCAGCAGGTCCTGCGCCGTGGTGAGCGTCGGATCGGGCGCGATCGCCGACAGGCCCTTGCCGGCATTGAGCAGCGCTGCCAGGAACACCGGCATCGCACCGCAGACCATGTAATGATGCGGGATCGGATCGGAGTCCGGCAGCATGCCCAGCCCGACCCGCAGGCCTTCGACCGGCGTCAGCCCCTCGGCCGCGATCAGCAGCTTCGGCACCAGCTCGAACGCCCGCACGCGTGCCGCTGCCAGCCCGTC
>DASXQC010000789.1:0-11984 GCA_036493235.1 Reyranella sp. | reverse complement strand
CAGCTCCTCCGCCATCGCCGGCGACGGATGCTCGTCGGGCATCAGCTGCACCACTGCCTTTACCTCCTCGCCGAGATCGACGTTGGGCACACCGAACACCGCGGCGTCGGCGACCTTGGGATGGGTGATCAGCAGGTTCTCACACTCCTGCGGGTAGATGTTCACGCCACCTGAGATGATCATGAAGGTCGCGCGGTCGGTCAGGTAGAGATAGCCGTCGCCATCGACGTAGCCCACGTCGCCGACCGTGCTCATCGTGCCGTCGCCCGAGCGCGCCTCGGCAGTCTTCTCCGGGTCGTTGAAGTACTCGAACGGCGTCGCCGTCTCGAACCACAGGGTGCCGGATGTGCCGAGAGGCAGCTCCTTCATCGCGTCGTCGAACACATGCAGCTTGCCCGCCAACACGCGTCCGACCGTGCCGCGATGGGCCAGCCACTCCTGCGAATTGCAGGCGGTGAAGCCGAGGCCCTCGGTGGCGCCGTAGTATTCGTGGATGATCGGACCCCACCACTCGATCATCTGCTCCTTGACCTGCACCGGACAGGGCGCGGCGGCGTGGATGGCGATCTCCAGTGAGGACAGGCCATACTTGCGCCGCGTCGCCTCGGGCAGCTTCAACAGACGTGAGAACATGGTCGGCACGAGCTGGCTGTGGCTGATGCGGTGCTTCTCGACCAGCGCGAGATACTGCTCGGGGTCGAACTTCTCCATGATCACCGAAGTGCCGCCGCTGCGAATGGCAAGGCCGACCGCCGCCTGCGGCGCGGAGTGGTAGAGTGGCGCCGGCGAGAGGTAGATCATCCCGTCGCGGTACTGCCAGAGCTTCAGCAGGAAATCGAAGATCGGCAGATGGTAGGCCGGCGGTTCAGTCGGCAATGGCCGCAGGATGCCCTTGGGCCGGCCGGTCGTGCCGGACGAATAGAGCATCGGCGTGCCGAGCGACTCGTCGGCGATCGGCGTCGACGGCAGGCCGGCGGTCGCCTGCTCGAGGTTCAGCACCTTGTCGCCGTCACCGGGCCCATCGACCACCAGGCACAGCTCGACCTTGGGGCAGAGCGGCAGCGCGCCCAGCGCCACCTCGCGCTTGGCCTGCGAGGTGATCAGCACCTTCGACTGGCTGTTGTTCAGGATGTAGGCCAGCTCCTCGACCGTGAGGAACGAGTTCACGCAGGTGTAGTAGTGGCCCGACCGCTCGCCCGCCGCGCAGCATTCGACGTACCGGACGTGATTCTCCATGTAGATCGAGTAGTGGTCGAGCTGGCCGAGCCCGCGCGCCCGTAGCAGGTGCGCCAGCCGGTTGCTGCGCGCCTCCAACTCGCCATAGGTCAGGGTCTCGCCGCTGCCGGCCATGACGACCGCCAGACGGTTCGGGTGCAGGGCTGCGTGCTTGCCGGGATACATGGCGGCGAGCTTAGACTTGGGTTCCGACAACGCAAAGGAGCGCCGCCATGGCCGTCAAGCTGTTCACCCCGCCCACCCTGCCGGCACGCGGCTACAGCCAGGTGTGCGAAGTCACCAAGGGCAAGCTGATCCTGTTCGCCGGTCAGGTGCCGCACGACGTCAACGACAAGCTGGTCGGCGCCGGCGACTTCGACGCCCAGGTCGAGCAGGTGTTCCAGAATCTCGGCCGGGCGCTCGAGGGTGTGGGCGGCAGCTTCAAGAACCTGGTGAAGATCAACAACTACTGCGTCGAGACCGTGTCATACGAGGTCCGCGCCAACTACCGAGTCATCCGCGACCGCTACATCGACACGAAGAACCCGCCGGTCAGCACCTTCATCTACGTCCCTCGCCTCGCCCAGCCGACCTGGCTGTTCGAGATGGACGCGATGGCGGTGATCGACTGAGCGCTCGCGCCGGGTGTTGACTCTCCCGTTGGGGGAGACGCTAGCCTTCCGGCATGACCATGAAAATCGGCATCTTCGCCCGGCTCGGCCGGGTCTCGGTGAAGGCGCTGCGCCACTACGAAGCGGTGGGCCTGCTGCGGCCCGCGCATATCGATGCCGTCACCGGCTACCGCCACTACGAGGCCAGCCAGCTCGCCACGCTGCACCGGCTGATGGTGCTGCGCGCGCTCGGCCTGCCGCTCGCCCGCATCGCCAGACTGCTGCAGGAGGAGCCCTCGGCCGAGGCGATGCGCCGCCTGCTCGACGAGCGCAAGGCGACGCTCGCCCGCCGCATCGAGGCCGAGCGCGCCCAGCTCGCCGCCATCGAGGCGCGCATCCGCCAGCTCGAATGCACCGACGGCCCCGCCTACGACGTCATCGTGCGTGACCTGCCCGCGGCCTTCGTCGCGGGCGTGCGCCGCACGGTGCCCGAGTACGACGCGATCGACGAGCTTTTCGCCGAGATCAAGCGCCACCTGCCTGGCACCACGCGCGTCGCTGGCTGGGGTGCCGTCTGGCATCACTGCGCGCCGGCCAAGCGCGAGATCGATTGCGAGGCGCTGGTCCTGCTGGAGCGGTCGGCGCGCCTACCGGGCTCGCTCCGGACCTGGCAGCTCCCGGCCTGCCGCGCCGCCTGCGTCGTCCATCCCAGCGACGAGGATGCCTTCACCTCGGTCTGCGCCGCCGTCCGCCGCCAGCCGTTCGAGTTCGAGGGGCCGATGCGCGAGCGCTACTACTCGAGCGCCGGCGACAAGCGCTTCGACCTCACCGAGATCCAGTTCCCCCTGCGTGGAGTCCAGCCATGACCTTCTCCCTGTCCAGCCCCAGGACCCTGCCGCCGCCGACCGGCTACTCGCAGATCGCCGAGGTCACCTCGGGCAAGATCGTGATGATCGCCGGCCAGGTGGCGCACGACCTGCAGGCCAACATCGTCGGCGAGAACGACTTCGCCGCCCAGGTCGAGCAGGTGTTCAAGAACGTCGACGCCGCCGTGCGCGCCGCCGGCGGCACCTTCCGGAACATCGTGAAACTCAACAACTACTGCATCGACTCGGTGCCCGCCGAGCAGATCGCCGCCTATCGCACCGTGCGCGACCGCTATTTCGACATGGCCCACCCGCCGACCAGCACCTTCGTCTATGTCAGTCGCCTGGTGCGACCCAACTGGCTGTTCGAGATGGACGCGATGGCGGTGATCGACGGCTGACGCAGCCCGGCTTCGGACTTCCCACGACTTCCCACCCGCGTGGGAAGCCTCCGATGCCGATGGCACAGGGCTTTTCGGCGATTCTTCCCACCTTCCCCTACCCTCTCTTTTGCCAGAATCGGTGGATAACTTGGAGTTCGTTGGGGATAGCTTCAGACCATGACCGACAGCGAGGCCGCGCGCCACAGGGCGTCTACGTTGCGCGCCGAGGCCAATGCGCTGACCGACGCCTACCGTCGCGCGACCTGGATCCGCTTCACCCTGGTGTTCTTCCCGGTCCCGTTCGTACTCGTGCTGCTGCGGCTGCAGGTTGAATCGTGGACCTACTTCCTATTCGGCGCCGCTTATGTCGGCTCCTCGGTGCTGCTTTACATCTGGGACAGCCGCGCGTCGGAGCGCTGCAACGCCGCCGAGCGGGCGGCGCAGGCCGCGGAACAGGCGGCCGGAGTCACTTCGGCTTGAGCGCCCGCTCGCGCCGCAAGGTTCCTTCGCGCAGCGCCTCGTAGATCGGCAGGTCGCGCAGCAGGGTCGCGATCAGCATCGCGGCGAAGCAGGCGGCCAGCGTCGGCAGCAGCAGGTTGAAGGCCGCGGTCATCTCGGTGATCAGCACGACCCCGGTCAGCGGCGCGCGCACGATGCCGGTAAAGAGCGCCGCCATGCCGACGACAGCGAAGGCCGGCGCCGGAATACCGAGTCCCGGGAACAGGACGGCGCAGCCGGCGCCGAACAGCAGGCCCGCCTGCGCCCCCAGCACCAGCAGCGGCGCGAACAGGCCGCCCGGCGTGCCGGCCGCGTAGGAGGCGTGCCCCATCACGACGCGCAGCAGGAAGATCAGCGGCAGCCAGGCCAGCGATCCGGCGCCGGTGAGCGCACTCTGGGTCAGGCTGTCGCCGCCGCCGACCAGCGACGGCGCGAACCAGGCGACCGCCGCGACGGCAGCGCCAACCAGCGCGGCCTTCATCTCGGGCGCGAGGGCGCGCAGACGTCCGAAGGCGGCGATTGTCGCCAGCAGCGATCGGTTGAAGGCGACGCCGAGCACGCCTGCGACAACGCCCAGCACCAGGAACAAGGGCTGGCCGAGCGCCGGCACGGGATCGATCGGCATGACCGAGAAGTCCGGCTGATCGCCGAGAATCGCCCGCGCCGTCGCGATCGCGGTGGCCGACGCCGCGAGAGCGGCCAGCGCGATGCGATGCTCGAAGCGCTGCACCAGTTCCTCGAGCACGAAGATCGCTCCGGCGATCGGCGCATTGAACGCGGTCGCGAGACCCGCGCCCGCGCCGGCCGCCATCAGCACGCGACAGTCGGCCCATGGCCGTCGCGCCAGGCCGGATATGAAGTGCGCCAGGGTCGAGCCCATCTGCACGCTCGGCCCCTCGCGCCCCAGCGCCAGCCCCGAGCCGATCGCCAGCAGGCCGCCGACGAACTTGACCGGCAGCAGGACGACCGGCGCCGGCGGCACCTCCTCGCGCAGCACCAGCTCGACATGCGGGATGCCGCTGCCGGTGGCGTGCGGCGCGAAGCGGCGCACCAGCCACGCCGCGAGAGCGCAGGCAGCGCCGGCCAGTACGAGCAGCAGGAATCCCACGAAGGCCTGGCCATGCGCCCACTCGATCGCCAGGCCGCGCCACCGGTCGGCCTGCTGCAGGCAAAGACGGAACAGTGCGCATACCAGCCCTGTCACGCCGCCCACCGCGAGAGCGAGCGCCGACAGCGTCAGCAGCGGGCCATGCCGCTCGACCGCGGCACGTCCGTCATCGACGGGCTTTCCCATGGACTGCATTTATCACGTCAGACGCCCCCTCGCCCGACGCTTGGTTGGCAAGGCAGTACTTGTTGGTCATGCCCGCCGGCGACGCACGGGCCCAGAATGCCCCATTGAACAGGGCCTGCGACGACGTTGTCATCGATGAGCCGGATTTCAGGGCATCCGACGCGCAGATCGCCAAATGCACCGCCCTCATCGACTCCAAGCGACCCGCCAGCAGGGAGCTCTCCGATGCTCTCACCAACAGAGGCTCTGCCCAACGCGGTCGCCGACTACGACAACGCCCTCAAGCACAATCCCAAGCTGCCATCGTCGCAGTTCGGCCGTGGCGTGGCCAAGCGCGGCAAAGGCGACCTGTCGGGTGGCGATGCCGACATCGCCGCCGCCAAGGCGATCGATCCCGGCATCTCGGACGAGATGGCCAAGCTCGGCGTCATGCCCTGAAAGACAGGAGCGTCAGGGCAGCACTTTCTTCATCCACGCCGCGGTCGCCTGCGAGTCCTGGCTGTCGCTCGCCTCGAGCTTGGCGATCACACGATGGCGGTCCTCGAGGTCGCGGTTCTGGCTGAGCTTCAGCTTGGTCTCGACGCGCTCGAGCGGAATGCGGAAAGCGACGATGCTCTTGGTCTGCTCGGCGGCGTTGCCCGGCGGCAGGCGGCCGAGACCCCATGACGTGGCGCCATTGCCCTCGTATTGCGCGGCGAGCCTGGTCAGCACCATCAGAACGGCGGGCGTCGCCTCGATGAGCTGCGGCCGGCCGTAGGCGTGCACGGTGACGTAGTTCCAGGTCGGCACCTTGGGACCCGGCGCGTACCAGGTCGGCGAGACGTAGGCGTGCGGGCCCCAAAAGATCGCGAGCGACGGCACGTTGCGGGCGAACAGCTTCCAGTGGTCGTTGTTACGCGCCATGTGGCCGATCAGGCTGCCGTGCGGGCTGTCGTCGTCCTCCCACTGCAGCACCAGATGGGTGCAGAGCGGCACGCCTTCTTCGTCGGCCGTGGTCAGCAGCGCCCAGCTGTTCGCCTGCATGATCTCGCGGCCCTGCGCCTCTTTGCCTTCGAAATGCTTGGGAATGTACATCGCACCCTGCTTGGCACTCGCTCTGCGAGCCTGACGGTTGAACGGCCCCCGATTACCATGTCAGATGCGCCCCGCAACCGGGAGGTTTTTCATGGGTGAAGATATCCGCCTTAAGTCTGCGGCCGGCGAAATCGGCGCTTATCTCGCCACGCCGAAGGGTTCGCCCAAGGGCGGCATCGTGGTCATCCAGGAGATCTTCGGGGTCAACCATCACATCGGCGCGGTGACCGACAAGTTCGCGGCCGACGGCTACATCGCGCTGGCGCCCAAGTTCTTCGACCACATCAAGCCCGGCATCGAGCTCGGTTACACGCCGGACACCATCGCCGAGGGTCGCGGTTACGTGATGACGCCGGGCTTCACCGACAAGGCCGTGCAGGACGTCGACGCGGCAATGGCCGAGCTGAAGAGGCGCGGCGCCAAGAAGGTCGGCGTCATCGGCTTCTGCTGGGGCGGCACGATCACCTGGCTGGCGGCGACCCGGCTCAAGCCCGATGCGGCGTCGGCCTACTACGGCGGCGGCATCCACGGCACCAAGAACGAGAAGGCGACCGTGCCGACGCAGATGCATTTCGGCGACAAGGACATGCACATCCCGATGGCCCACGTGAACGAGCTGCGGCAGCTGCATTCCAACGTCGAGGTCTTCGATTACCCGGCCGACCACGGCTTCCATTGCGACGAGCGCGGCAGCTACGACGCGGCAGCCTCGAAGAAGGCGATGGAGCGGACGATGGCCCTGTTCGCCAAGCACGTTGGCTAGGCTGGGAGCGCGGCACTCCAGTGCCGCTTCTTCTGATGAGCTTGAGCGCCACTGGAGTGGCGCGGTCCAATGAGCAAGAAACCCGCAAAAAAGAACTTCACGCCCGACGCGCGCGGGCCCCTGAACGGGGTCCGTGTCGTCGACCTGTCGCGCCTGGTGGCCGGCAACATCCTCACCCTGCAGCTCGCCGACTTCGGCGCCGAGGTGATCAAGGTCGAGCCGCCCGAGGGCGACACGCTGCGCGGCTGGAAGGTGAAGGGCGTCGATACGGCGTGGAAGGTTTACAGCCGCAACAAGAAGAGCGTCGCGCTCGACCTGCGCTCCGACGCCGGCCGCGCCATCGTGCGCGAGCTCGCGAAGTCGGCCGCGATCCTGGTCGAGAGCTTCCGGCCGGGCGTGCTGGAGGACATGCAGCTTGCGCCCGCCGACCTGCATAAGATCAATCCCAAGCTGATCGTCGTGCGCATCTCGGGCTGGGGCCAGGAAGGGCGCTATCGGCACAAACCGGGCTTCGGCACTTTGATCGAAGGCTACTCGGGCTTTGCCTCGATGAATGGATTTGCCGACCGCGAGCCGGTCCTCCCGCCGATGTACCTCGCCGACTGCATGGCCGCGCTCAACGGCTATGGCGCCGTCATGGTGGCGCTGCGTGAAGTCGAGATGAACGGCGGCCAGGGCCAGGTGATGGACCTGCCGTTGTTCGATCCGCTCTATTCGATGCTCGGCCCCCAGGCCGCCAACTTCAAGCTGACCGGAGAAGTGAAAGTCCGCACCGGCAGCCGCTCGACCAATGCAGCGCCACGCAACGTCTACCAGACCAAGGACAAAAGCTGGGTCGCCCTGTCGGCCTCGACTCAGGGCATGGCGTTGCGCGTGCTGGACAAGATCGGCCGGCCCGAGCTGGTCGACGATCCGCGCTTCTCGACCAACATCGAGCGGGTGAAGAACGGGCTGGAGCTCGATCACCTGATCGGTGAGTTCGTCGGCGCCCGCACCCTGGCCGAGAACCTCAAGTACTTCGACGAGGCCGGCGTCACCATCGGCCCGGTCTACGATATCAGCCAGATCACCCAGGACGACTACGTGCTGGAGCGCGAGGCGCTGATCGAGATCCCCGACGAGCAGATGGGCGAATTGCCGACGCATCCCGTGGTGCCGCGCCTGTCCGGCACGCCCGGCGCGATCAAGACGCCGGCGCCGAAGGTCGGCGAGCATAACGAGGCGCTGCTGAAGCCGATGTTGGGCGAGGCCGAGTACGCCAAGCTGAAGCAAGCCGGAGTGATCAAATGATTCGGCCGACGCCGCCCGTCTGGCGCTCGATCCTCTACGTGCCGGGCAATGTGCCGAAGTTCATCGACAAGGCGCACGAGCGCGGTGCCGATTGCGTGCTGGTCGATCTCGAGGACAGCGTGCAGCCGGCGCAGAAGCCCGAGGCGCGGGCGATGTTGCCTGAGACCCTGAAGAAGGTGGCGCGCGGCGGCGCCGACGTCGCGGTGCGCATCAACCGGCCGATGCGGCTCGCCATGCAGGACATCGAGGCAGCGGTGCGGCCGGGCGTCTCGGCGCTGTTCATCACCAAGACCGAGAGCGTGCAGCATCTGCGGCTGCTCGACGAGGCCGTGACCGAGCTCGAGAAGGAGCGTGGCCTGCCGGTGGGCGGCATCGGCTTCGGCGCCATGATCGAGCATCCGCGCGCGTTGCCGCACATCGACGACATCGCCGAGCACGGCCCGCGCGTGATCTCCATGATGCTGGGCGGCGAGGACTTCGCGCTCGAGACCGGCTCGGTACCGGGCGACGAGACGCTCGAATTGCCCAAGCGTCTGGTCGCGTTCGCCGCACAGGCTCACGGCGTCAACATGTTCGGCATCCTCGGCACCGTCGCCGACTATTCCGATCCCGCGGCCTACAGGAAGAGTGCCGAGCGGGCGCGGCGGTTCGGCTTCTCGGGCGGGACCTGCATCCATCCCGGACTGGTCACGGCGCTGAACGAGGCGTTCACGCCGAAGGCCGAGGAAGTCGCCTACGCGAAGAAGCTGATCGAGGCCGACAAGCAGGCGCAGGCCGAGGGCCGCGGCTCGTTCTCGGTCGACGGCAAGATGATCGACATCCCGGTCATCGACCGCGCTCGCAAGCTGCTGGCCCGCCACGAGGCGATCGAACGGCGCTTGAAACGCTGATCTTGCCGGAGCGCGGGCCGGCCTGCGACATGGTCCGAAAGCGCCCTCACCGGAACCATCGGTCGCGAGGCAACGTTAGCGCGTGACGACGGTGTGAGTGAAACACGGAGGCTCCCATGGGTATGGGTCGCGGTATCCTGCTCTGGCTGCTCGGCATCCCCCTGCCGATCATCATCCTGCTGGCGCTGTTCTGGCGATGAAATCGCGCCTGGTCTGGGAGCAGGCCGGCGAACGGACGTTCGTGGTCGTGCTCGACGCCGGTGACGAGGCGTTCGCCACCATCACCGACTTCGCCAACAAGAACAGCTTGGGCGGTGCCTCGCTCAGCGCCATCGGCGCGTTCGAGCGCGCGACGGTTGGCTGGTTCGACCTGCGCAGCAAGACTTACAAGCCGATCGAGGTCGAGGAACAGTGCGAGGGTCTAACCCTGCTGGGCGACATCGCCGTGGGCGACGACGGCAAGGCGAGCCTGCACATGCACGCCGTTCTCGGCCTGAGCGACGGCACCACGCGCGGCGGCCATTTCCTTAAGGGCATCGTGCGCCCGACGCTCGAGGTGACGATCGTCGAGACGCCGGCCCATCTGCGCCGCCGCAAGCAGGCCGCCCTGGGAATTGCCCTCATTCAACCTTGAGGTCATTGAAATTTGCATTTGGCGCCGCTGCCCATTTTGGGCACATGCGGGTTGCTTTGTCGTGCGACCCGCCGGGACCTCCTGTAGACTGAACCTCAGTGCAAAGACTTCGAGGGCCGCGTTGGGCGGCTGGGGCGAAGTCGATTGGGGTGTCAGGCATGCGGCAATTGCTGATGGGCGCGGTCCTTCTCGGGGCCGCCTTGATGGTGACCTTTGCGGCGGCGAGCCTGCTGCAGGGCTGGGCGCTCTCCAGTCACTCGGCGGCGGCCGAGCCGTTCGTGGTCGAGAAGATCACGCCGGACACGACGACGGCCAAGCGCGCGTCACGCAACGAGCCGGGTCACAGCGTCATCCTCGTCAGCCGTCACTTCGAGATGTGAGCGGAACAGATCCGATCGACCAGAAAGCCGCGGTCTCCCGCGGCTTTTTCATTGCCCGTCGTCACGTCGAGGGATGAGCAACAAAAAAGCCGCGGTCACCGCGGCTTTTTCGTTTTCCGAGCCTGACGCCGATCAGTGCTGATCGGACCAGACCTGCCGCTTCACGGCGTACATCAAACCAGCGAACGCCAGCAGGAACAGGATCACGCGAACGCCGGTGCGGTTGCGCTCCTCGAGATGCGGCTCCGACGCCCAGGCGAGGAACTCGACGACGTCGCGCACCTGCTGGTCGAGCGTGTTCTTGGTGCCGTCGACGTAGGTCACCTTGCCGTCGGCCAGCGGCGGCGGCATCGCGATGCGATGGCCCGGGTAGTAGAGATTGAAGTTGTCGTCCTTGGTGACGTGGAACTCCTTGATCTGCTCGGGCTTCAGCTGGTCGAACGGCACGTAGCCGGTGAGCAGCGAGTAGACGTAGTCCGGTCCGCCCGGGCGCGCCTTGATCATCACGCTGAGGTCGGGCGGCGCCTTGCCGCCGTTGGCCGCTGCCGCCGCGAGCTCGTTGGGGAACGGCTTCCTGAAGTGGTCCGACGGGCGCGCCGGCCGGTCGATCGCCGAGCCGTCGTCGCCGATGTCCGGCACCTGGAACTCGGCCGCGACGCCCTTCACCTGGGCCTCGTTCAGGCCGAGCTGCTCCAGGTTGCGGTAGGACAGCAAGTTCAGCGAATGGCAGGCCGAGCAGACCTCCTTGTAGACCTGAAAGCCGCGCTGGGCAGCCGCCCGATCGTAGGTGCCGAACGGACCCTTGAAATGCCAGTGCTGTTCCTTCAGCGCGGGCTCGTCGTCGGCGGCGATCGCCGCCGTGCCCAGGCCGAGGGCCGCGAGGGCGAGGACGCCCGAAACGATAGTCCTGCGCATGGGGTTAGATCGCCTTCTTCTTGAGCACCGCATCGGCAATGCTGGGCGGCAAGGGCAGCGGCCGCTCAATCTTGCCCAGGATCGGCAGCAGCACGAGGAAGTGGAAGAAGTAGTAGATCGTGGCCAGGCGCGAGGCGATCACGAAGCCGCCCTCCGGCGGATGCGCGCCGCAGTAGCCCAACACCAGCACGTCGATCACCAGCACGAACACGAACCACTTGTAGATCGGCCGGAAGGTGCAGGAGCGCACTCGGCTGGTGTCGAGCCAGGGCAGGACAAACAGCAGGGCGATCGAGCCGAACATGGCGATGACGCCGCCCAGCTTGTCCGGGATCGAGCGCAGGATCGCGTAGAACGGCAGCAGGTACCATTCCGGCACGATCTCGTTCGGCGTCACCAGCGGGTTGGCCTGGACGTAGTTGACCGGCTCACCCAGCGAGTTCGGCGCGAAGAACACGACGGCGGCATAGATGATCAGGAAGACCGTCAGGCCGAAACCGTCCTTCATCGTGTAGTACGGATGGAACGGCACGGTGTCCTGCGGGCCCTTCGGGTCGATGCCCAGCGGGTTGTTCGAACCGTGCACGTGCAGCGCCACGACGTGCAGCGCCACGACCGCGACGATGATGAACGGCAGCAGGTAGTGCAGCGCGAAGAAGCGGTTGAGCGTCGGGTTGTCGACGGCGAAGCCGCCCCACAGCCAGGTGACGATCGAATCGCCCACCACCGGGATCGCCGAGAACAGGTTGGTGATCACGGTCGCGCCCCAGAAGCTCATCTGGCCCCACGGCAGCACGTAGCCGAGGAAGGCGGTCGCCATCATCAGCAGCAGGATCAGCACGCCCAGCATCCACAGCAGCTCGCGCGGCGCCTTGTAGGAGCCGTAGTAGAGGCCGCGGAAGATGTGGACATAGACGGCGGCGAAGAAGAACGACGCGCCGGTCATGTGCATGTAGCGGATCAGCCAGCCCGACGGCACGTCGCGCATGATGCGCTCGACCGAGTCGAAGGCGAGCTCGGAGTTCGGCGTGTAGTTCATCGCCAGCACGATGCCGGTGACGATCATCAGCACCAGCATCACCGTGGCGATCGCGCCAAAGTTCCAGAAATAGTTGAAATTCTTCGGCGTCGGGAAGGTGTGATACTCCTTCTCGATGTAGCTGAAGATCGG
>DASXQC010000788.1:0-2188 GCA_036493235.1 Reyranella sp. | reverse complement strand
GTATACCAAGTGCATGAAGCACGTTTCGCACGACATCCGCCTCGTCCATCAGGGCAACAACCTGATCGGCGAGTGCCCGACCTGGAACGTCGACGAGCAGGCGCTCTACTGGGTCGATACGCGCGATCCCTTCATCCATCGTTGCGACGCCAAGAGCGCGATCAGGAGCTGGAAGATGCCGACCGGCATGGGCGCGTTCGCCTTCCGCAAGAAGGGCGGACTGGTCGCCGGCATGCAGAACGGCTTCGCCTTCATCGATCTCGACGAGCGCACGGACCGGGCCACGGTCACGCCGTTCCACGATCCCGAGCCGGACCGGCCGGACAACCACCTGAACGACGGCAAGTGCGATTCGGCCGGCCGCTTCTGGTGCGGCTCGCGCGATGCCGACGGCGACAAGCCGACCGGCTCGCTCTATCGGCTCGACCCCGATCTCACCTGCCATCGCATGGCCACCGGCATCATCATCTCGAACTGCATGGCCTTCTCGCCGGCAGAGCCCGCGATGATCTACGGCGATTCCACCGGCGAGACGGTGTGGCGCTACGACTTCGACGCCGCCAAGGGCACGATCGCCAACCGCACCGTCTTTCACGACACGCGCCACCTGCCCTGGCGGGTCGACGGCGCCAATTTCGACAGCGAGGGCTACTACTGGGGCGCGCTGGTCTACGACTGGTCGATCGGCCGCTTCGCGCCGGACGGCAAGCTCAACCGGCTGGTCCGCCTGCCGACGCGCTTCCCGACCATGTGCTGCTTCGGTGGCCCCGACCTCGACATCCTCTACGTCACCACCGCGAGCACTTTCCTCGACGATAAGGGCAAGCAGGAACAGCCGTGGGCCGGCGCGGTGCTGTCGATCCACGGTCTCGGCGTGCGCGGCCTGCCGCCGGAACGCTTCGCGGGCTGATGGTGGCCGCTCAACCCGCTCCGCGCGACCGCCCCGCTCCGCGCGACGCTATTGTCCGCGCCATCGAGGAAGATATCGCCGAGGGTCGGCTGCGGCCGGGCGAACGGCTCGACGAGCGGGCGCTGGCGAGCCGCTTCAAGGTCTCGCGCACGCCGGTCCGCGAGGCCCTGAACCGTCTTGCCTCCAACGGATTCATCGAGACGCGCGCGCACCAGGGGGCGGTGGTCGCGACCATGACCATGGCAGCGTTGCTCGAGATGTTCGAGGTCATGCAGGCGCTGGAGAAGACCTGCGCCGAGCTCGCGGCGCGCCGCATGACGACGGCCGAGCGCAAGGCTCTGATAGCGGAGGCGAAGCGCGGCGCGACGATCGCCGCGAAGGACGACCGCCACCGCTACGCCCAGCACAACGTCGCCTTCCACAAGCTGATCTATGCCGGCGCGCGCAACTCGATCCTGACCGAGATGGCGCAGCACGCGCGTTTACGCGTCGCCGTCTACCGCCGGCTCGCCTTCAACATCGACGGGCTGATGCAGGCCTCCGCGCAGGAGCACAGCGACCTCGCCCGCGCCATTCACGACAACAAGCCCGAGCGCGCCGCGTCGCTGATGACGGTGCACATGAAGAAGCAGCGCGGAACTTTGTACGAGGATTTCCTGGTGCTGCTCGGCAAGGGCAGCGCCGACGAACCACCGAAGAAAAGCCCGAAGACGAGCGCGAAGACGAGCAAAGGGAAGAAGCGATGACGAGCATGACCGAGATGATGCGCGGGCCCCTGCCGGTCTGCGCGCCGTTGGTGCTGGACCCGATGATGGCGCGGATGGCCGAGAAGGCCGGCCACAAGGCGCTCTATCTCGGCGGCGGCGCGATGGGCTATCAGCGGGTCTATCTCGAGGCCAACCTCACCCTCACCGAGATGGCGCAGATGGCGGTCGAGATCCGCACCGTCTGCGAGCTGCCGCTGATCTTCGACGCCGCCGCCGGCTGGGGCGATCCGATGCACATGCATCGCACCATGGGCATGGCCGAGGCGGCGGGCTTCGCCGCGATCGAGATCGAGGACCAGATCCTGCCGAAGCGCGCGCATCATCACATCGGCATCGACCACATGGTCCCGATGGAATTCATGGTCGACAAGGTGACCGAGGCGGTGCGGGCGCGGCGCAATCCGGACCTGCACATCATCGCCCGCACCATCGCCACCCGCTCGGCCGGCATGGAGGACGCGGTGCGCCGCTGCGAGGCCTATCACAAGGCCGGCGCCGATTCGCTGCTGGT
>DASXQC010000787.1:0-4745 GCA_036493235.1 Reyranella sp. | reverse complement strand
TAGGGCGTGTGGTCGTTGTGCATCAGCGAATGGTCGTACTTGATGCCGCGCTCGAGCAGCAGCTCGTTGGTGACCGGCGAAAACTCCCACCACGGCGCGACGTAGCCGGTCGGCCGCTTGCCCGAAAGCTGGGTCACGAGCTCGATGCACTTGTCGAGGATCTCGGTCTCCTGCTCGCGGGTCATCGCGATCGGGTTCTCGTGGCTGTAGCCGTGGCTGCCGATCTCGTGGCCGGCGTCGGCCACCGCCTTCATCTCGTTCGGGAAGGTCTCGATCGAATGGCCAGGGATGAACCAGGTGGTCTTGATGCCCAGCCGCCCGAACATCCTGAGCAGCCGGGGGCTGCCGACCTCGCCGGCGAACAGGCCGCGCGAGATGTCGTCGGGCGAGTCCTCGCCGCCGTAGCTGCCCAGCCAGCCCGCCACCGCATCGACGTCGATGCCGAAGCCGCACAGTATTTCCTTGGCCATGTCCGAGGTTCCTCCTGTTGCCAGGGCCCGGACAGCAAAAAGCGTTCCGGATTCTCATCCGGAACGCTCTTGCTCAGCCTGTCAAAGCTACGTCAGCGGGGCCCCAATTCCCCTCTGCGCGTATTACAGGCCAAATTGCGCGGCAGTCTGGACATTGCCCCGATCGCGGAACTGCGACGTGAGGCGTTCCTTGCCACCGGCCGTCTTCATGAGCATCGGCGACTTGGCCGCCTCGACCACGACGTACGGCGCGTTGTCCGCCCGACCATTCGCGACGGCTACGCCCTGAAGCACGCTGGCGGCAGCAAAGGTAACTCCCAGTGCAACGAACAGCATCGAAGTCGCAACAATGATGTGACGCATTTCACACCTTCCCCAAGAAACTCGGCCTTCAGGCTCAACCGCCCGATTGCCCCCTACCCACTCCGTGCCGGCACAACCCATATGTGTCTGCACTTGAGAGGCAGTAATATGCCCAATTGTTTCGGAAGGCCAGTGGATTCTTGCCCAAAATGGGTTTCCGGTGCCCGCTGACCGTACCAATCGTAGAGCCCCGGAAAGGACTCTAAAGGCCTGCAATCAGGCCCTAAAACGCGCCAGAACATTGAGTTTCTTGAGGAATCCGACAGACACTATGAGTGCAATTTTCGCACCGCCGATGCGGTCTTTGTGTGTCACTCAGTTGTATCGTCAATATATCGCGTATTCTGTGAAATATATCACCCCTTCACGTTCGCGTGAGAACGCCCACCTCGACCAGCGGCACCCGCGCTGTTTCGGCTGTTTCGCGACGTCCCATGCCTAGCACACTATTTGCTGGCATGAGTCCGATGGTTTCCGCGATGGCCAGGATGCTGCTGCGCCGCCTGCTCCTGGCAATACCGCTCGTTTTTGCCGTAGTGACGCTGACGTTTTTCCTCATCCGGCTGGCGCCGGGCGATCCGGCGACCATTCTGGGCGGTGACGCGCCGACCCCGGAGTTCCTGGCCCAGATCCGCGCCGAATACGGACTCGACAAGCCGGTGGGCGAGCAGTTCGTGGCCTTCCTCACCAAGGCGGTGACCGGCGACTTCGGCACCTCGCTCTACACCAAGCAGCCGGTGTTCACAGTGATCATGGAGCGCTTCCCGGCAACGGTGCTGATGACCGGCACGGCGATGATCGTGGCCTCCCTCATCGGCGTCCTGATCGGCGTCGCTTCGGCCCGGCGGGCAGGCTCGCACGCCGATGCCGCGATCAGTGCAGCGTCGCTTCTCGGCTATTCGCTACCGGGCTTCTGGGTCGGCCAGCTCCTGGTGCTGGCCTTCGCCGTCGGGCTCGATTGGTTTCCTGCCACCGGCATGGAGGCCGCGCGCGCGACCTATACGGGCTGGCGGCACGTGCAGGACGTCGCCTGGCACATGGTGCTGCCGGTGACGACGCTGTCGGTGTTCCTGCTGACCATGATCGCGCGCTTTACGCGGGCGGCGATGATCGAGGCTCTCGACCAGGACTATGTGCTCGTCGCCGAAGCCAAGGGTGCCTCGCGCAACCGCATCCTGTGGCACCACGCCTTCCGCAACGCCTGCGTGACCACGGTCACGGTGATCGGCCTCGAGTTCGGCGCGGTGCTGGCCGGCGCGGTCGTGGTCGAGATCGTGTTCGGCTGGCCGGGTCTGGGGCGGCTGTTCTACGACGCGATCTATCGCCGCGATTTTCCTCTGCTCACCGGCGCCTTCATGTTCTCCTCGACCATCGTGATCCTGGTGAACATGGTCTCCGACGTCGCCTGCGCCCTGCTCGATCCCAGGATCCGGCGATGAGGGACGCAGCCCTCCTGCCCGCCCCGAAGCTCATGCCCGCGTGGCTGACGCGCTGGCGCGGCACGCGCGCCGCGACCGTCGTCGGCGCCATCCTTGTACTGATCGTCGGCGTCGGTGTCGTTTTCGCGCCGCTCCTCACCTCGGCCGACCCGCTGGGGCTTGGCCCCGACCGGCTGCTCGATCCGTCGTGGGCTCATCCGTTCGGCACCGACGATCTCGGCCGCGACACCTTCGCCCGCGTGCTCTACGGCGGCCGCGTCTCGCTGCTGATTGGCCTGTTCAGCGCCACCCTCAGCGTCGGGCTTGGCATGAGCATCGGCATGCTGGCCGGCTTCTTCGGCGGCGCGCTCGACGAAGTGCTCATGCGCATCACCGAGGCGTTCCAGATCCTGCCCAAGCTGCTAGTCGCGGTCGTCGTCGTGGCCATGATCGGCAGTGGATTGACAAACGAGGTACTGGTGATCGGCCTGCTGAGCTGGCCCGGCACGGCGCGCGTGATTCGTGGCCGCGTCCAGGTGATCCGCCACGAGGAGTTCATCGCCGCCGCCGAGATGTCGGGCGCCTCGTGGCTGCGCGTGCTGGTGCGCCACGTCGCACCGAACGTGATGTCGTTCCTGCTGGTCAGCGCCTCGCTGCAGGTCGCCTCGGCCATCATGTCGGAATCGTTCCTGAGCTTCCTCGGCCTGGGCGACCCCGCGCATCCGAGCTGGGGCCTGCTACTGCAGCAGGGCCAGCTGTTCCTCGAGGAGGCGTGGTGGCTGACCACCTTCCCCGGCATCGCGCTCGCCATGACCATCCTCGGCCTGAACCTGCTGGGCGACGGCCTGCGATGAACCCGGTCCTGTCCGTCCGGGACCTGCGCGTCTCCTTTCCTGCCGCGACCGTGGTCGACGGCGTGAGCTTCGACGTCATGCCGGGCGAGATCGTCGGTGTGGTGGGCGAATCGGGCTCGGGCAAGTCGATGACCGCCAAGTCGGTGCTGCGGCTGCTGCCGAAGACCGCGCGGCTCACCGGCAGCGTGCGCTTCCGCGGCGACGAAGTGCTGGCGATGTCGCCAGTGGAGATGCGTTCCCTGCGCGGCGCGCTGGTGTCGATGGTCTTCCAGGACCCGATGACTTCGTTCAATCCCGTGCTGCGCATCGGCGACCAGATCGCCGAGGCGATGACGCTGCACGCCCGGGTGCCGCGCAGGACGCTGCGCGAGCGCGTGGCCGCGCTGCTCGAATCGGTCGGCATCGGCAATGCCGCACAACGGGCCAAGGCCTATCCGCACGAATTCTCCGGCGGCATGCGCCAGCGTGCGCTGACGGCGATGGCGGTCGCCAACGGGCCGGCGCTGCTGATCGCCGACGAACCCACGACGGCGCTCGACGTCACGGTGCAGGACCAGATCCTGCAGCTGATGCGCGATCTGAACGGCACGTCGGGCACGGCGATCCTGTTGATCACGCACAACATCGCCGTCGTCGCGAGCCTCTGCCAGCGCCTGATCGTGATGTATGCCGGCCGCGTCGTGGAGGACGGGCCGACCGACGAGGTGCTGACGGCGCCGCGCCATCCCTACACCTGGTCGCTGCTGCAGTCGGTGCCGCGGCTCGACCGTGCCGCCGATCGCCTGATCGCGATCAAGGGCCAGCCACCCGATCCCGCCGCGCCGCCCGCCGGCTGCCGCTTCCATCCGCGCTGCCCCTGGGCGGAGACGCGCTGCACGGAGGCCGAGCCGGCGCTCGACGAGATCGCCGCGGGCCACCACGTGCGCTGCGCGGTGAGGCCGGCGCTATGAGCGCTCTGGTCAGCGTCCGCGCCATCAGCAAGCACTTCCCCAAGACCAGGGCGGTCGATGGCGTGAGCTTCGATATCATGCCTGGCGAGACGCTGGGCCTGGTGGGCGAATCTGGCTCCGGCAAGTCGACGCTCGGCCGCGTCGTTGTCGGCCTCTTACGCGCGACGGCGGGAGAGACGATCGTCGGCGGCCAGGACGTCGGCGCCCTGCGCGGCGGCGCGCGCCGGGCGCTGTGGCGCCACGCGCAGATGGTCTTCCAGGACCCGTATTCGTCGCTCAATCCGCGCATGACGGTGCGCGACGCGTTGGCCGAACCGCTGCGCAACTTCGGCATCGCCCGCGGCGCCGAGGCCGACGCGCTGATCGCCAAGACGCTCGACGCCTGCGGCCTGCCGGCCAACGCGGCGACCCGCTATCCGCGCGAGTTCTCCGGCGGCCAGCGCCAGCGCATCGGCATCGCCCGTGCGCTGATCGTGCGGCCCAACTTCGTTGTCGCCGACGAGCCGGTGTCGGCGCTCGACGTCTCGATCCAGGCGCAGATCATCAACTTGCTGCAGGACCTGAAGAGCGAGTTCGGGCTCACCTACCTCTTCATCGCCCACGACCTCGCCGTGATTCGCCATGTCTCCGATCGCGTGGCGGTGATGTATCGCGGCAAGCTGGTCGAGACCGCACCGGCCGCCACGCTCT
>DASXQC010000786.1:0-7201 GCA_036493235.1 Reyranella sp. | reverse complement strand
TTCTGCTTGATCGGCCAGAGCAGGCGGCGCGCCTTGTCGAGGTTGGTGTTGTCGGGCCAGCTGTTGAGCGGCGCGAAGCGCTGCTGTCCGCCGCCGGCGCCGCCGCGGCCATCGGCGATGCGATAGGTGCCGGCGCTGTGCCAGGCCATGCGGATGAACAGGCCGCCATAGTGGCCGAAGTCGGCGGGCCACCAGTCCTGCGAGTCCGTCATCAGGGCGTTCAGGTCCTTGATCACGGCAGTGAGGTCGAGGCTCTTGAATTCCTTGGCGTAGTCGAACGCCTCGCCCATCGGGTTGGAGCGGCCGGAGTGCTGATTGAGGATCGAAAGATTGAGCTGGTTCGGCCACCAGTCACGGTTGTTGTGCGCGCGCGGTCCGCCGTTGAACGGGCACTTGCTTTCACTCATGTGCACCTCCTTAGTCTAGAATAATTCTAAATTAGTAATCCCTCCCGGTCCCCGATTCAATCCCGTCAGCAGCAAAAAACTAGTCTGCAACCGTGAACCTTCGACGAACGTGTTTAGGGGTACGGCCCAGGCCGTCGCGCGTCTTTTGTTTGGGGGGCGCCACTGGAGCGACGCGCGCCCCGCATCGCCCTGAAACAAAGCTTCCCTAATACGCTGCCGTGAATCTCCGGCGAAGGTGTTGAGGCTTCTCGAGCTCGTCGAGGATGGCGATGGCAAAGTCCTCGCGGCTGATCTTGCTCTCGCCTTGGGCATCCTCGACCAGGTGATCGAGGCCGAGCCGGAACTTTCCGGTGCGTTCGCCCGGCTGGATCGACGCGGCTGGCGAGATCGCCGTCCAGTCCAGGTCGTTCGCCTTCTTCATCTCCTCGAAGGCGAGGGCGGCAGGCTTGGAGGTCGGCGGCGTTATGCCTTTTTCGGCCATGTGCTCGAAGTGGGTGCGGCCGTCCTTGCGGATCAGGCTGCCCGCACCGATCACGAACAGGCAGCGCTTGACGCCCGAGTTGCGGATCGCCTCGAGCACTTGGTGGATGTCGGCCTCGTTCCACTTCACCGAAACGACGACGGCATCGTGGCGCCGCAGCACTGCCGTCGTCGCCGCGACTTCGGCCGTGTTGACGGCCTTCGCCGTCATGCCAGAGCGGGCGGGGAGCTTGTTGGCCGGATCGCGCGAGGTCGCGGTGACGGTGTGGCCGCGGCGTAGCGCCTCGTCGAGGACGCGGCTACCGATCCCGCCGGTGGCACCGATCAGGGCGATGTTCATGCGCGGGTTCCTTTCATGATGTCGCGAATTGCGGCGACTGTTTCCGTGGGCGCTTCCTGCGGCACGTTGTGACCGACCCGGGCGATCATGCGCCGCTCGTAGCCGCCGGTGAACTTGGCCGAGCCACCGTCGCGATCCGAGGCCGGACCGACGCCATCGGCATCGCCGTGCAGGTTGATGGTCGGGACGGTGATCGCGGGCTGTGCCTGCAGCTTCGCCTCGATGCCCAGCAGCGCCGGATCGCCCGCCGCGTAGCCATAGCGATGGCGATAGGACTGGATGACGACCGGCACGAAGTCGGGATTGTCGAACGACTTGGCGCTTGCCTCGAAGGTCGCGTCGTCGAACTGCCAGTGTGGCGACCACAGCTTCCACAGCAGCCGGCAGACGTCGCGCCGGTTCTGGGTCAGCCCGGCCTCGCCGCGCGGCGTGTTGAAATAGTATTGGTACCAGAGCCGGTGTTCCTGCGCGGCCGCGGCCGGCTTCGCCGCGCCCTTGATGTCCTGGATGTTGTAGCCGGTGCCGCTCACCAGCCCGCGCACCCGCTCAGGCCACAGTGCCGAGACCACGCAGGCGCCACGACCGCCCCAGTCGTAGCCCATCAGGGTCGCACGCTTTATCGCGAGCGCATCCATGAACTGCAGCAGGTCGTTGCCGAACGCCGCCTGCTCGCCGGAACGCGGCGTGTCGGGCGACAGGAATCGCGTCGTGCCGTAGCCGCGGATGTAGGGCACCAGCACGCGGCAGCCGTCCTTGGCGAGCGGCGGCGCGACCTCGTCGAAGCAGCGGGGATCGTAGGGGAAGCCATGCATCAGGATCACTGGCGCGCCATCGGCGGGGCCGTGCTCCTCGTAGGCGATTTCGAGCGTCGGGGTGCGGATCGATTTCATGGTGCGAGAGCGTAGCGGGTTGCGTTGACACAGGGGAAGAGCGCGCCCACGCTTCTGCGAAACAGGAGGAAGCATGGCCCGGTTCGACCGTGTGATCCGCGGCGGCGTGATCGTCGACGGCAGCCGCCTGCCGCGCTTTCGCGGCGACATCGGCATCAAGGACGGCGTGATTGCCGAGATCGGCCAGTTGCGCGCCGACGACGCCGACGAGGTGATCGATGCCGATGGCCTGATCGTGGCGCCGGGCTTCGTCGACCTGCACACGCACTACGACGCCCAGCTCTTCTGGGATCCGTATTGCACCTTGTCGGCGTGGCACGGCATCACCTCGGTGGTGATCGGCAATTGCGGCTTCGGCTTCGCGCCGGTGCGGCCGGCGGAGCGCGAGCGGGCGATGCTCACCATGACCCGCGTCGAGGCGATCCCGATGGCCTCCATGCAGCAGGGAATGCCGTGGAGCTGGGTGACGTTCCCCGAGTTCCTGGATGCGGTCGATCGCGCGCCCAAGGCGGTGAACATCCTGCCGTACATGCCGATCGCGCCCCTATTGATCTGGGTGATGGGCTTCGAGGCCGCGAAGGCCGGCAAGCTGCCGACGCCCGAGCAGCACGCCGAGCTCAAGCGCCTGCTGAACGAGGCGATGGATGCCGGCGCCTGCGGCTGGTCGGCCCAGCGCATGCTGCCGACCGGACCGGCGGCGGTGCAGCGCGACCATGACGGCTCACCAATGCCGACCGACGTGATGCACGACGACACCTGCCGCGAGTTCGCCAAGGTGCTGGCCGAGCGCAACGACGGCTTCATGCAGATGCTGCTGGTGTCGGGCGACAACACACGCGACCGCCTGTTCTACGAGGAAATGGCGACGCTGAGCGGCCGGCCAATCCTGATGAACGTGGTGCAGGCGTTCGACGACCGGCCGCACATCCATCGCCGCATCCTGGAATGGCTGAAGAGCTGCCGTGAGCGCGGCATCCGCGTGGTCGGGCAGGGGCTGACGACCGACGCGGGCTTCACCTTCACCTTCGAGAACTGGAACCTGTTCGACGACGTCCAGGCCTGGTGCGACGCCACCACCGGGACGCGCGAGGAGCGGCTGGCCAAGCTGGCCGATCCAGCCCGCCGGCCGGCGCTGCGCGAGAAGCTGCCCATCACCGCGACCGGTCCGCTACCGCAGATCGCGATCGTCGGGCCCAAGCTCGAAAAGAACAAGAAGTGGCTCGACTACACGCTGGCCCATGCCGGCGAGAAGATGGGCAAGCATCCGGTCGACGTGATGCTCGACATGGCGGTCGAGGAGAATCTCGAGACCGAGTTCTTCGCCGCTCCGCCCAACGGCAAGATCGAGCACCTGAAGGAGCTGGTCGACGATCCGTACATCCTGTTCGGCGTGTCGGACGGCGGCGCCCATACCAAGTTCCTGACCGCCGGGCGCTATCCGACCGAGACGCTGTGCAAGGTGGTGCGCGAGCACAACATGATCTCGCTCGAGGAGGCGCATTGGCGGCTGTCGGCGCTGCCGGCAGAGGTCGCGGGCTTCCGCGGCCGCGGCGTGCTGAAGAAGGGCGCGCCGGCCGACATCGTGGTCTACGACTTCGGCGGATTGAAAGTCCTGCCGGACGAAATAGTGCACGACCTGCCGGGCGGCGAATGGCGCCGCATCCAGCGTGCCGAGGGCTATCGGTACATCTTGGTCAACGGCTGTATCACGATGCGCGACGGCCAGCCGACCAACACGCATTCAGGCAAATTGCTGCGCCATGGCGCTTGAGGCCTCCCGGCTGCTGGCACCGGAGCAGGTCCAGCGCCTGCGGGCCAAGTCGGACCTCGTGGGCGCGCTGCTCGTGCTGCATGCCTGGGGCTTGGTCTTCGCCAGCATGGCGTTGTTCGTGGTGTGGCCCAATCCGCTGACTTTTGTCATCGCGGTGATGGTGATCGGCACGCGCCAGCTCGGCCTCGCCATCCTGATGCACGACGCGGCGCACGGGCTGCTGTTCAACAATCGCCGGCTCAACGAAGGGGTGGCCACCTGGCTGTGCGCGGCGCCGGTGTTCACCAGCCTGCCGCTCTACCGGCCCTATCACCTGGCGCATCATCGCCACGCGCAGCAGCCGGAGGATCCCGACATAGGCCTGTCGGCGCCGTTCCCGATCAGCCGCCGCAGCCTGTGGCGCAAGATCATCCGCGACCTCACCGGCCGCACGGCCTACCAGCGCCGGCTCGAGCAGTTCCACCGCGGTCTCGCCAAGGAATGGAAGGCGTTCGCTGCCAACCTGGTGCTGCTCGTTGGATTGTCGGCGATCGGTTACTGGTGGCTCTATCCGCTGCTGTGGCTGCTGCCACTCGCGACCTGGTATCAACTCGTGAGCCGGATCCGGAACATCGCCGAGCATGCCGTCGTCCCCGACAACGACGACCCGCTGCGCAATACGCGCACGACCGTGGCCAACTTCTTCGAACGGCTGTTCGTGGCGCCCTACTGGGTGAACTATCACCTCGAGCACCACCTCTTCATGTTCGTGCCGTGCTGGCGTCTGCCGGCGGCACATCGCGCGCTGCTGGCGACGGCCCTGCGCGAGCGGATGGAAATCCAGCCGGGCTATGCCGCGGTTCTGCGGCTGGCGGCGTCGCGCCGCGACGATGACAGGCCGCGCCCGGGCGCGCGCGGCCTGCAGCACATCTAGTCGCTTACGTGTAGTCGCTTACTTGGCGGCGCAGGGATGGTAGTTCATGTCCGGCCCCAGGTCGTAGGGCGGGGGGACCATTGCGAGGCTGGTCGCCTTGGGATCGAGCGCCCATTCGAGCGCGCGCAGACCGCGCGTGCAGAACTGCGGATCGACCGGCGCTTTCTGCGCGGTGCGGTTGGCGAATTCGGTCACCACGACGTCGACGTTGAAGCGGCGCTTGCGGGAGAGGTCATTGAGCGCGCGGGCATTGGCCGAGAGGTCGCCGCTGTATTTCTGCAGGAAGCTGCCGTACTGGCTGTCGAAGGCGCGGCCGCCGCTCGGGGTCTGGCACTGGAGCGTCACGACGCTCATTTCCTGCTGCAGCATGCGGACGCGCAGGACCGAAAGATCGGCGTCGTTGTAGCAGGTGGCGCGGGTCGCGGCGGAGGGTGGCGAGGGCGGTGAAGGGGCCATGTAGTCGGGGGCCGGCGGCGCCTTCGTCGCGACGGTCTTCGGCGTGCAGCCGCTGAAACCGCTGATAGCCAAGCCGGCCGTCACGAGTATCGTCGCTTGCACAAGCTTGCCGATCATCCGGTCACTCCAGCTACAATACGGGAAACAGAGCCAGCGGGTACAACATATGGGGGGCGGTTTCAAATCCTAAAGTGCGCGGCTCAAGGCCTTGTGGAAGATCTCGAGGCCGAGGTCGATCTCATGGGGTTCGATCGTAAGCGGCGGCGCTATGCGGAAAATGCCGAAGCCGCCGCGCACCACCGAGGTCATCATGCCGAGCGCCAGGCATTCGCGCGCCACCCGCTGGGCAAGTTCGGGGTCGGGGGTCCGGCTGCGGCGGTCCTTCACCAGGTCGAGGCCCAGCAGCAGGCCGCGGCCCCGCACGTCGCCGATGCATTCGTAGCGCTGCTGCAGGGTGGTCAGCCCGTCCTTGAGCCGCCGGCCGAGCTCGGCCGCGCGCTCGGCGAAGCGGTCGCGCAGGATCACCTCGATCACCTTTAGCCCGACCGCGGCGGGCAGCGGATCGGAGGCGTGCGTGGTGTAGAAGAGGTAGCCGCGTTCGGCCGCGACCTCCTCGATCTCGGGCGTGGTCAGCATGGCGGCGAGCGGCAGGCCGGCGCCGAGGGTCTTGGACAGCGTGAGGTATTGCGGCACGACGCCATCGCGTTCGCAGGCGAACAGGGTGCCGGTGCGGCCGAGGCCGGTCTGGGCCTCGTCGAAGATCAGCTGCATGTCACGGGCGGCGCACATCTTCGCGAGCGCCGCCATGTAGCCCTCCGGCGGCTCGAGCACGCCGCCGGAGCTCAGGATCGGCTCGACGATGCAGGCCGCGAGCGCGCCGCTCGACTGGCGGTCGACCAGGTCGAAGCCGAACTCGAGCTCGCCCTGCCAGTCGTACAAGCCGCGATCGTCGATGAAGCGGGAGCGGTAGTTGTCGGGCGCCGGCAGCACCAGCGCGCCGGGCTGCGGCGGGCCGTAGCCCTTGCGGCTGGAGGAGTAGGTGTTCGACGCCGCCCCGCCGGTCACGCCGTGCCACGAGCGGCTCATGGCCACTATTTCGTGCCGTCCGGTCACCAGCTTGGCCATGCGCAACGCGGCCTCGTTCGACTCGCCGCCGGTCGAGACCAGCAGCACGCGATCGAGCTTGCCAGGCGAGACCTTGGCGATCAGCGCGGCGAGATCGACGACCGGGCGGCTCAGGATCGTCGAGTAGAGATGGTCGAGCTCGCCGATGTAATGCTTGGCGACGGCGACGATCTCGGGGTGGCTGTGCCCCAGGATCGCACTCATCTGGCCGGAGGTGAAATCGAGGATGCGCCGGCCGTCGGCGTCGGTGAACCAGTTGCCGTTGGCGCTCTCGGCGATCACCGGCGCGAAGGCGCCGCCATAGCGCACGAGATGCGCGTTGGCCTTGGCCCAGAAGTCGGGATCGGTGTTACCGCTCATGCCGCCTCCAGCGCCGCACGCACCAGCGGCAAGCGATCGTTGCCGAAGAACATCGAGCCGTCGACGAACATCGTCGGGCTGCCGAAGCCGCCGCGCTTGATCAGCTCCTCGGTGTTGGCGCGCAGCCGCGCTTTGCACGCGTCGGATTCGATGGAGGAGAAGAAGCGCTGACGCTCGAGCCCGGCCTTGGCGGCGATGTCGGCGAGCGCGTCTTCCTTGGAGATGTCGCGATCGTCGCTCCAATATGCCTCGAACGCCGCCGTCGCGTAGGGCACCAGCTTGCCCGCGTCGAGGGCCACGAACGCGCCGCGCATGCACTTCACGCTGTTCACCGGGAAGACGGTCGGCGGGAAGACGATCTTGAGGCCGTAGAGCTTCGCCCAGTCGGCGAGATCCTTCAGCATGTAGGACGCCTTCAGCGGGTTGGGCTTGCTGCGGCTGTCATAGACCGTCTGGTTG
>DASXQC010000785.1:0-4709 GCA_036493235.1 Reyranella sp. | reverse complement strand
TTCTACGATCCGACACCCGGCCGCGCCGGCAAGATGTACGTGCGCAACAGCTGCTTCATCGACCGCGTCGACGGGTTCGAGCCGCTGTTCTTCCGCATCTCGCCGCGCGAGGCGATCGGCATCGATCCGCAGCAGCGCCTGCTGCTCGAGGTGACGTGGGAGGCGCTGGAGGACGCGGCGATCCCGCCGCCGTCGCTGGTCGGCAGCCAGACCGGCGTGTTCATCGGCATCAGCACCAACGACTATTCGGCGCTGCTGTCGCGCACCGTCCACGGCTCGGGCAGCAACGCCAGCGCCGGTGCGGGCAATGCGGCGTCCGTCGCGTCGGGGCGGCTCTCCTATACCTTCGGCTTCCAGGGTCCGTGCATGGCGGTCGACACCGCCTGCTCGTCGTCGCTGGTGGCGACGCATCTTGCCGTCCAGGCGCTGCGCAACCGCGAGTGCGGCCTGGCGGTGGTCGCCGGCGTCAACCTGATGCTGACGCCCGACATCACGGTCAACTTCTGCCTCGGCCGCATGCTGTCGCCCGACGGCCATTGCAAGACGTTCGACGAATCGGCCGACGGCTATGTGCGTGGCGAGGGCTGCGGCGTCGTCGTCCTGAAGCGCCTGTCCGACGTGGTGAACGACGGTGATCGCGTGCTGGCCGTGATTCGCGGCAGTGCGCTCGGCCAGGATGGCCGCAGCGCGGGCCTGACGGCACCGAACGGCCTCGCCCAGGAACAGGTGATCCGGAAGGCGCTGGCCAATGCCGGCCTCGCGCCCGATGCGATCGACTATATCGAGGCGCACGGCACCGGGACGGCGCTCGGCGATCCGATCGAGATGCATGCGCTGAAGTCGGTGTTCGCCAAGCGCGACCGGCCGCTGCATGTCGGCTCGGTCAAGACCAACATCGGCCACACCGAAGCGGCAGCAGGCGTCGCCGGCCTGATCAAGGCCATCGGCATGCTGCGCAACCAGGCGCTGCCGCCGACGCTGCATTTCAAGAAGCTGAACCCGCACATCGAACTCGGCGGCGTCGACATCCGCGTGCCGACCGAGCTCACCGAGACGGAGATCCGTGCGGTCGGCGTCAGCTCCTTCGGCTTCAGCGGCACCAACGCGCACATCGTCCTCGAGCGCGCTGAGCCGGCAATACCGGCGCCGGCCGAGACGAAGCCTGCGAAGCTCCTGATCTCGTCCCGCACCGAGCAGGGCTTGCGTGAGCTGATCGGGCTCTATCGCGAGCACTTCGCCAAGACCGCGGACAGCTTCGCCGACATCAGCCACACCGCCGCGATCGGTCGCGCGCGCCTGCCGTGGTGGGTCGCCGTCGATTCGGCCGAGGCGCTGGCAAACGCTGTGCCGTCGAACGCGCCGCTGCCGAAGGTGCCGCCGACCACCGGCCGCAAGGTTCGTCTGCCGATCACGCCGTTCCAGCGTGAGCGCTTCTGGATCGACGGCGCCGTCGACGCCTCTTCCGCAGCCGTCGCCATCGTCGAGGTCGACGAGCGCCTGCCGCCCTTGCTCGGCCGCAAGCTCTCCCTGCCATTCTCGACCGAGAGTCGATGGGAGTCCGCGGTCTCGATGCGCCATCCGGCGCTGGGCTTCCTCGCCGAGCACACGGTGAACGGCGTCGTCGTGCTGCCAGCCTCCGCCTATGTCGAGATGATCCTGGCCGCGCTGCCGGGCACGTCGATCGTCGAGCTCGAAATCACCGCGCCGCTCGTTCTCTCCGACGACGCGCGTCTGGTGCAGACCATCGTCACCGACGGCCGCTTCCGGATCGCGAGCTGCGCCGCCGATGGCGGCGATCCGCAGCTCCATGCCAGCGGCCGCACCCAGCTGCGCACCGCACCGCCGCTCGCGATCGCGCCACTTGTGGCCGGCGCGCCTCTGCCGGCCGACGATCTCTATGCGGCGATGGCGCGCCGCGGCGTCGTCCACGGTCCGGCCTTCCGGTTGCTTGCCGATGTGCATCGAGTCGAGGGTACGGCGGTCGCGACCCTGCGCGAGGCGGCCGACGAATCCCGATTCAGCATCCATCCGGCGCGGCTCGATTCGGTGCTGCAGCTCGTCGCCGCGGCGCTGCCGGAGTCCGGCGCCGAGGTCATGGTGCCTGCCGGCATCGGCCGCCTGTCGCTGTTCCGTCGGCCTGCGCCCGGCGCGACCGTCCAGGCACTGGCCCGCCGAGAGGCCGGCGAGGTGCTGGCCGACATCACCGTCAGCGACAAGGACGGCGTCGCGCTCGCGATCGAGCAGCTCCGCTTCCGCCCGGCGCCATTGCCGGCGTCCGAGCGCGGCTTCTATCGCATAGACTGGCGCGCCGAGCCGCTGGTCGAGAACCTTGCCCCGCCTGCTTTCCTGCCGGCGCCGGCCGTTCTGGCCGAGCACCTGAACGAAGCCGGCCAGCATCTCGCGGTCGAGCACGGCACCGCCGCCTACGACGCCATCGGCGGACGCCTCGAAGAGGCGGCGACCGGCTACATCGTCCGTGCCCTGCGCAGTCTCGGCCTGCCGCTGCAGGCGGGCGCGGAGTTCACCTTCGCCGCCACCGCCGAGGCGCTGGGCATCGTCGAGCGCCATCACAAGCTACTGCGCCGCCTGCTGCGGCTGCTGGCCGACGACGGCGTGCTGAAGCAGGCCAGCCGGCGCTTCTGGGTCAAGCAGACCGCGGCCGACGTAAATCCCGATGCCATGCTCGACGTGCTGGTCGCCGAGGCGCCGGCGATGCAGGGCGAGATCGGCGTGCTGCGGCGCTGCGGCGGCGCGCTCGCCGAGGTGCTGACCGGCAAGCGAGATCCGCTCAGCCTGCTGTTCCCGGCGCAGGGCGACGGCGCGGGCGCCTTCTACGAGACCTCGCCCTACGCGCGTACAGTCAACGGCCTGCTGCGCGACGTGGCCAAGGCGCTGGCCGGCAGCCTGCCGCGCGGCCGGACGCTGCGTGTGCTGGAAGTCGGCGCCGGCACCGGCGGCGCGACCGGCGCGGTGCTCGAGGGCCTGGCTCCGACGCGGCCGTACTATGTCTTCACCGACCTCTCCGCGAGTTTCCTCGCCGCCGCCCGGCAGAAGTTCTCAACCGACCTCAAGACGCAGATCCTCGACATCGAGCGCGCGCCCGGCGAGCAGGGCATCGCCGCGCAAGGCTTCGACGTCGTGCTTGCGGCCAACGTCCTGCACGCCACGCGCGACCTGCGCCAGACGCTGGCCCATGTGCGCGAGGCGCTGGCGCCCGGCGGCGTGCTGCTGCTGGTCGAGAGCACGGCGGCGCGTCGCTGGGTCGACATCGTCTTCGGCCTGACCGAGGGCTGGTGGCGCTTTGCCGACCCAGACTTGCGGCCCGATCATCCGCTGCTGTCGCGCGAGGCCTGGAGTCGCCTGCTGCAGGAGCAGGGCTTCGACACCGCCGACACGGTGGGTGAGGTGATTGTTGCGCGCCGCAACGACACTGCAGCGGTGCCCGCCTTGCCCGCGCGTGTCCATGTCGTGCCGCCGGCGGCAGCGACGGAAAACGCACAGGTGGCGTTGCTCGGCCAACTCATCGTGGTCGCGAAGGAGACGGCGGCCGCCGCGAAGCGGCTCGTGCTGGTTGGCGACGGCCGCCCGGGCCATGACGGCCTGCCCGGCTTCGTCCGCACGCTGCAGCTCGAGATGCCGGCGTTGCAGCCGCGCCTCCTGCAGGCGCCACCGAGCGACGTCGCGGCCATCGACGAAGTCGTGGCCGGCGAATCCGAATCCGAAGTGCGCTGGAACGCCGAGGGCCGCCGCGAGGTGCCGCGGCTCATGCAGGCCGGCGTCGGCGCCGCGCCGGACAAGGTGGACGGCACCTGGCTGGTCACCGGCGCGCGCGGCGGCGTCGCGCAGGCGATCGCCGCGTGGCTCGCCAACCGCGGCGCCAGCACGCTGGTGCTGGTGAGCCGCCAGCAGCCGCAGCCGCCGGCCGGCGTCACGGTGCCGGTCCATTGCCATGCCGGCGATGCCGCCGATGCCGACTTCATTGCGGGACTCCTGCGCCAGCACCAGGTGCAGGGCGTCGTCCATGCCGCCGGCCTGCTGGCCGATGCGGCGATCGTCGAGCAGACGGGGGAGACGATCCGCGCCGTCGCGCGCGGCAAGCTGGGTGGCGCGTTGGCGCTGGATCGCGCGACGCGGGCGCAGCCGGTGAAGCACTTCGTCCTGTGCTCGTCGGTCGCGGGCGTCGTCGGCTCGGCGCGCCAGGTGAACCACACCTTCTGCGCCGCCTTCCTCGACGGCATCGCTCAGCGGCGCCAGGCCGACGATCTGCCGGCGCTCAGCATCGACTGGGGCGTGTGGAATGGCACCGGCTCGGCCGCCGCGCTGGGCTTCGACCAGAAGGCCGAGCAACTCGGCCTCGGCAGCATCGCGCCGGCACAAGGTACGGCGATGTTCGGGCGCGCGCTCTCGGATCCGAGGCCGCAACTTATCGCCCTGCCGTCGGTCGAATGGCCACGCTTCGTCTCGCATTTCGGCGGCAAGCCGCCGGCCCTGCTGCGCGATGTCTCGACGGCGGCGCGCCCGGTTGCGCCGTCGTCGCCCGCCGCGGGTGCGCAACCGGCCGCGCCCGACCGGCACGCGGCGCTGGCGCGCATCGTCGCGGCGTGCCTCGGCATCAGCGGCACCGTCGATCCGGCGGTGCCGTTCCACGATCTCGGCCTCGATTCGCTGATCGCCGTCGAGATCCGCAACCGGGTCGAGAACGAGCTCGG
>DASXQC010000784.1:0-3523 GCA_036493235.1 Reyranella sp. | reverse complement strand
GGCCAGGGCCACTGGTCGGCGTTCGCCCAGGTGCTGACCACCAAGCTCGGCATCCCGTTCCACAAGATCAAGCTGATCCAGGGCGACAGCGACCTCCTGATCGCGGGCGGCGGCACCGGCGGCTCCAAGTCGATCATGGCGTCGGGTGCCGCGATCGTCGAAGCCTCCGACAAGGTGATCGAGAAGGGCAAGGAGATCGCGGGCGTCGCACTCGAGGCGGCGGCGGCCGATATCGAATTCCAGCGCGGCCGCTTCACCATCGTCGGCACCGACCGCGGCATCGGCATCATGGAGCTGGCCGAGAAGCTGCGGTCCAAGACCATGAAGCTGCCCGAAGGCGTGCCGGACACGCTGAACGTCAGCCACGTGCACAAGGAAGCGCCGTCGGCCTTCCCCAACGGCACGCATGTCTGCGAGGTCGAGGTCGATCCCGACACCGGCATCGTCGACATCGTGAAGTACACAATGGTCGGCGACTTCGGCACGGTGATCAATCCGATGCTGGTCGAGGGCCAGAGCCACGGCGGCGTGGTCCAGGGCATCGGCCAAGCGATGTTCGAGCACGTGGTCTACAGCGAGGACGGCCAGCCACTGACCGGCAGCTTCACCGACTACGCCCTGCCGCGCGCCGACACGGTGCCGTTCTTCGAGATGGGCTACCACTCGGTCCCGGCGAAGACCAACGTGCTGGGCGCCAAGGGCTGCGGCGAGGCCGGTTGCGCGGGCTCGCTCCCCTCCGTGATGAACGCCATCGTCGACGCCCTGGGCGGCAAGCACATCAACATGCCGGCCACCCCGGAACGGGTGTGGGAAGCGCTGCACTCGTAGTACTTTCACCGACATGAAGGACGTCGCCATCCTGGGCTACGGCCCGGTCGGCGCGCTGCTCGCCAATCTGCTGGGGCAAGCTGGCCTTTCCGTCGCCGTTTACGAGCGTGAGACGGCGGTCTTTCCGTTGCCGCGCGCCGTGCACTTCGACGGCGAGGTGATGCGCATCTTTCAGTCGGTCGGGCTGGCGGAATGCATCGCCAGAGAGACGCGGCCGTCGTCGCAGGGCATGCACTTTGTCAATGCCGAGGGCCAGACGCTGATGGTTCGCCGCGGCGTCGAGGGACGCGGGCCGCAGGGCTGGCCGAACAACTGGTATTTCCATCAGCCGGCACTCGAAGAGATTCTCCGCGAAGGCGTGACGCGCTTCCCCAATGTGACCGTCCATCTCGGCCGCGAGATCGCTGATGTCAGCGAACTCGACGCCCGCTTCATCGTCGGCTGCGACGGCGCGCGCTCGCTGGTGCGGCGCGCGATCGGCAGCCGACAACGCGATCTCGGGCTGCATCAGCCGTGGCTGGTGGTCGATCTCCTGTGCAAGCCCGACTCGCCGCGGGTGAAGGCCCTGCCCGACTACACCATCCAGCTCTGCGATCCGGCGCGGCCGATGACCGTGGTCAATGTCGGCAACGCTCGCCGGCGCTGGGAGATCATGCTGATGCCGGGCGACGATCCGGCACGACTCACCGAGCCGGACATATTCTGGCCGATGATGAAACGCTGGCTCGGCCCCGAGGACGCCACGCTCGAACGCGCCGCGGTCTACACCTTTCATTCGGTGGTTCAGGAAGGCTGGCGCAAGGGCAATCTCCTGCTCGCGGGCGACGCCTGCCACCAGACGCCGCCCTTCCTCGGCCAGGGCATGTGCGCAGGCATGCGCGATGCGGCCAACCTCGCCTGGAAGCTCAAAGCTGTGTTGCGTGACAACGCGCCCGACTCGTTACTCGACACCTACGAAAGCGAGCGGCGGCCGCATGTCGAAGCGTTCATCGAGCTCGCGGTGAAACTCGGAGCCGTGCTGCAGGAGACCGATCCCGCGAAAGCCGCCGAGCGAGACCGCCGCTTCGCCACAGGCGCCGAGGTGTTCGACTTTCCGCAGCCGCAGATCGGCCCTGGCCATCGCGCCGACGCATCGCCACCCGTTGGGACGATCTTCCCGCAACCGGTGTTGCCGGACGGCCGCCTGATGGACGAGACGATCGGCCCGCACTTCGCCATCGTCGGTACCACCGAACTGCTCGCCGATCGGCGGCCCGATGCCGTGATGCTGCCAGGCGTCGGCGCGGACTGGCTCGCGCAGCGCGGCCTGCGCGCCGCCCTGCTCCGCCCCGATCGCTACATCGCCGAGGTCGCGTAACTCTACGTCAGCGGGATCGCCTTCACGTGCTGCTGGAAGCCAGACCGTGCGGCGACAGCCTCATACCAGCGGTCAAGGTTCTTGAATCCCTGCCTGTCCGGCGCGAGCTCGCGGAAGCGCCACACCATGATGCCGACGGGAATGTCGCCGTAGGAAAAGCCGTCGCCGGCGAGGAACTGAGTCTTGCCGAGCTGCTGGTCCAGCATGCGGGCGGCGTCGGCCGTCTTGGCCTTGCTGTCGTCGATCGCCTTGGCGTTGCGCTCGGCCGGCGGCGTGCGGACCATGCCCATGAACAACGGGCCGATCGCCGGCGCCATCACCGTGAGCTGCCAGTCCATCCACTTCTGCGCCTGCGCCCGCTGCTTCGGATCGGCCGGCTCCAGGCTGCTCTTATGCTTGGCCGCGAGGTAGCGCACGATCGAGTTCGATTCCCACAGCGTGAAGCCATCGTCCTCCTCGATGGTGGGCACCAGGCCGTTGGGGTTCATGTCGAGATAGGCCTTCTCGCGGTTCTTGCCGAACGGCCCGCCGATATCGATGCGCTCGTGCGGCAGGCCCATCTCGGTGACGGCCCACATGACTTTCTGGACGTTCGACGACGAGGCGCGGCCCCAAACCTTCAGCATTTGTCTTCTCCTTCGATCAACCTACTCCGTCACCCCGCCATCGCAGGTCGTGAGTTGGAGCGAGCACGGCTTGTACGACCAGCCACGCACCGCCACCTTGCCACCGTACGGCGTCGTCGTAACCTCCATGTACGGACCCTGGCAGGCATGAACGGCCGACACCGTGACGCTGTCCGGCCCCCAATTCTCTCCTCGCAAATTCGCGACCTGGCCTGCTTCACGGCGCGGCGCCGAACGAAGCGCTGGCACGCGCAGCTGGACGCCGACCAGGCGGGCAGAGATCCAGCCGCGGCCGTCGTCGGCATGCGCCGCGTCGAGCTTCAGTCCATCATCGCTGCCGTTCCCGATCAGAAACCAGCCGTCCTTGAAGCCGACGATGTCGAACTCGACGCCGGAATACTCGTCCTTGTCGACGCGGATCATCGGCACCAGACGACCGATGACCGGCGCGTCGGCGCGCGGCGCGCTCCTGACATTGGTGCCCTTGGGATCGCGGTCGATTGCAAAGCCGCGCACCTCGCACGAGGTGGCACCCGCTGTGTCGAGGGTTTGCGCCATCGCGGGACAGCCGGCCATCAGCAGGCCGGCCAGCATCGCGGTGTGCCAACGCATGCCCGTCAGCGTCCGCCGGCGGCACGCCAGACATAGGTGCCGTCGCCACCCTCCAGCGCGAGAAACAGGCGGCCGTCCTCGACCTTGAAGCTGCGGATCT
>DASXQC010000783.1:0-1683 GCA_036493235.1 Reyranella sp. | reverse complement strand
GATCGGCGGCAGCGTCAGCGGCTCGTCGGGGATGAGCGTGTTCGGCTGCAGGCCCTTCTGCAGCGCCGTGAGATAGGTCACCGGCTTGATCGCCGAGCCGGGCTGGCGCTGCGTCTGCGACGTGCGATTGAGCTGGCTCAGCGGATAGGAGAAGCCGCCGGCCATGGCGAGGATGCGGCCGGTCTTGTTCTCGAGCACCAGTGTCGCGCCCTGCACCGTCGGCCGCACGCGCAGTTGCGCGTGGGCGCTGGTCCCGCTTCTGGCCCTGGTCCTGCCTTCGTTCGCCTCGCTGCCGCCGGTAACGCGCACATAGACGACGTCGTATTGGTTGAGGTTTCGCCGCGTGGCGAGGCCCGGCGTACTCAGCGGCAAGATGCGGCCATCGGCCAGACCGGCGCGCAGCGCTTCGTCGCCGCGCTTGCCGCTCTTGAGGATGACCGCCGGCTCCCAATGGACGTCGTAGAGCGGAAGGTGGACATTCGCGAGCGCCTGCTGCCAAGCCGGCGGTGTTCCCGGCGCGGCGTCCGTCGTGGCACCCGGCGCGCCGTGATTGCCGGAGAGCTTCTGCACGGCGTCGCCAATGTTCGCTTCCGGACCATGGAACTGCACGCGGCCAGCTTCGATCTCGTAGTGCGCCAGCCCTTCCTGCAGTGCCGCTTCAGCATCGCGCTGCAGGCTGGCGTTGATGGTCGAATGGATCGTGTAGGGCTGGGCGGTGAGGCTCTCGACCCCGTCCGCCTTGGCTTCGCGGCCTAGAAAATCGACGAAGTGGAAGCCGGTGTCGCGCCGCTGCCGCTCCAGGGCGACGATCTTCGGCGGCGGCGCCATCGCCTCGGCCTTCTGCTCGGGGCTGATGATGCCGTCTTCCTGCATGCGGCCGAGCACATAGGCCAGTCGTTCCCTGGTGCGCTCGGGACGGCGGTCGGGATTGAAGAAGTTCGGCCCCTTGAGCAGGCCCGCCAGCATGGCGCCCTCGCCCAGCGTCAGCGCCTTGGCTGATTTGCCGAAATAGCTCCGCGCCGCCATCTCGACGCCCCAGGAGCTGCGGCCGAGATAGGCGGAATTGAGATAGAGCTCGAGAATCTCCGCCTTGGTCAGCGTGCTCTCGAGCCGCGACGCCACGATGATCTCGCGGATCTTGCGCTCGTAGGTCACGTCCTCGCCGACCAGGAGGTTCTTCACCACCTGCTGGGTGATGGTCGAGCCGCCCTGCGGGCGGCCCGATTCGCCGAGATTGCCCATGAAGGCGCGGATGATGCCGCGCTCGTCCACGCCATGATGCTGGTAGAACCGCCGGTCCTCGGCAGCCACAAAGGCCTTCTGCACCGCATCGGGGATGTCATCGAGCGACACCCAGATGCGCCGGTTGCTCGGCTCGAACACGTCGGCAAAGTTTGCGCCCTTGCCATCGAGAATGGCGGTCATGCTCGGCAGCTTGCGGCCCTTGAGCCGCGTATGGTCGGGCAGGTCCCCGGCGGCGTCGTTGAAGAACTCGATCACTTGCCGCATATCGACGACCGCATCGCCGACATTCTCGTTCTTGCAGAACTGGTGATAGGCGACGTTGAGGTCGGCGAAATTGATGCCGTGAAAGGCCTTGATGCCGGTGCCTACCGCCTTCTGGTCGTTGAGCGCGGTCGAGATGAGGTCATCGACATTGATCGATTCGATGTCGAACGCCTT
>DASXQC010000782.1:0-3690 GCA_036493235.1 Reyranella sp. | reverse complement strand
GGCGGACCACCGCCCAGCTCAGGCCCGGAGGGAGGCTCCGGAGCGCAGCAGGAGCCCGTCAAGCGGGCCTTCCCGGCGCCGGCCGACAATCCGACCCAGGCCGGGCCGAAGGGGGTCAAGTTCGACTTCAACGACGGCTGCCGGCTGGTCGTCGCCGAGGACAAGGCGCCGTGGAAGGTCCGGCTGAAGGACCTCGACACCGGCAACATCCTGTTCGAGACCCAGTTCAACGCCGGCCGGGTCAACAGCAGCAAGCGTTACTACGTGCGCTTCGGCATCGAGCTGCTGCAGGAAGGCAAGGTCGTGTTCACGCACGACTATTCGGCGGCCAACCGCGAGGTCGCGATCCAGTTCCCGATCGGTACCTTGGGCGACACGCTGGGCTGGCTGCCGTACGCCATCAAGTTCCAGGAAAAGCACAAGTGTCGGCTGACCTGCGCCATGGCGGAGTGGCTGATCCCGCTGTTCAAGGACGCCTATCCGAACATCACCTTCATCACCCATGAGCAGGTGACGCCGGACAAGTACTACGCGACCTACAATCTCGGCCTGTTCTTCGACGACCGGGACAACATCTTTCAGCCGACCGACTTCCGCCATGTCGGCTTGCACCGCACCGCCGGCTACATCCTGAGCGTCGACCCGACCGAGGTTCCCCCCAGGATCCACATCCCGGACGACAGCCGGCCGATCCCCGAGCGCTATGTCGTGATCGCCGCGCAGAGCACGACCCAGTCCAAGTACTGGAACAATCCGGGCGGTTGGCGCGAGATCGTGCAGTTCCTCAAGGACAATGGCTATCGCGTGCTGTGCATCGACCAGAAGGCGACGCACGGCCAAGGCCTGATCTGGAATCACATCCCATACGGCGCCGAGGACCTCACCGGCGACAAGCCGCTGGCCGAGCGCGCCCGCTACATGAAGCACGCCGACTTCTTCGTCGGACTGTCGAGCGGGTTGTCGTGGCTGGCCTGGGCGTCGCACACGCCGGTGGTGATGATCTCGGGGTTCACCCTGCCGGACAACGAGTTCGCGACGCCGTACCGGATCATCAACTATCATACCTGCAACGGCTGCTGGAACGACCCGGCGCACAAGTTCGACCACAAGGATTTCCTGTGGTGCCCGCGCCACAAGGACACGCCGCGCCAGTTCGAGTGCACGCGCTTCATCACCGCCGAGCACGTGAAGAATGTCCTCAAGACCATTCCCGGCTTCGGCAAGGACAAGGAAAAGGCTGCGAAGGCGGCCTGAGCCACGCCATGCCGCGATCCGGCCATCACGCAGGCGAAGGCGGGAAGGGACAGCCGATATCCTTCCGCCACCACCTCACGCATCCCTGGTCCCCGGCTGGCGCGCCGGTTCTGGTGGTCGGCGATTCGATGCTCGACGTCTACGTGCTGGGCGCGGTCGACCGTATCTCGCCCGAGGCGCCGGTGCCGGTGATCCGCCAGCAGGCCATCCGCGAGACCGCGGGCGGCGCCGCCAACGTCGCGGTGAACATCGTCGGGCTGGGCGGCAACGCCCATCTCGTCGCCTGTGTCGGCGCCGACCATGAGGGCCAGCGCCTCGCCTCGGTGCTGATGGGCGCCAGCGTCACCTGCGACCTCATCCCGACGCCGGCCAAGCCGACCACGGTCAAGACGCGCTTTGCCACCGGCCAGCACCAGTTGCTGCGGCTCGACCGCGAGGACGCCTCGCCGATCGCGCCCGACCGCGAGGACGCGATCCTGGCCGCGGTCGCCCGGCGCATCGAGACCTGCCGCGTTGTGGTGATGTCCGACTACAACAAGGGAATGCTGACCGACCGCGTGCTGGCCGGCGTGATCGCGCTCGGCCGTGCGCGCGGCGTGCCGGTGATCGTCGATCCCAAGCGGCGCGACTTCGGCGCCTATCGTGGCGCCACCTACCTGAAGCCCAACCGCGCCGAGCTTCATCACGCGACCGGCCTGCCGGTGGCGAGCGACGCCGAGGTCGAGCGGGCAGGGGCCGCCGCCGCCGCCGCGACCGACGCCAGCATTTTGGTGACGCGCTCCGAATCCGGCATGTCGCTGGTGAAGCCGGACGGCACGGCGCATCACATGCCGACCCACGCGCAGCACGTCTACGACGTCACTGGCGCGGGCGACACCGTGATCGCCGCTTTCGCGCTCGGGCTCGCCGGCCATCGCACGGTCGACGAGGCAATGGCGTTCGCCAATCTCGCAGGCGGCATCGCCGTCTCCAAGCCGGGTACGGCGATCGTGCAGGAAGAGGAGCTCGAGGCCGAGCGTTCGCTGCTGGCCGACGACGAGGTGGTGCCCAAGGGGGGCCTGGTGAACGCCGAAACCGCCGCGCGCCTGCGCCGGATCTGGAAGCGCCAGGGCCTGGTGGTCGGCTTCACCAATGGCTGCTTCGACCTGATCCATCCCGGCCACGTCTCGCTGCTGCAGGGCGCGGCGCAGGCCTGCGACCGGCTGATCATCGGCCTCAACAGCGACGCCTCGGTTCGCCGCCTGAAGGGTTCGACTCGCCCGGTGCAGGGCGAGGAGGCGCGCGCCGCGGTGCTGGGCGCGATCGGCCACGTCAACCTGGTGGTGCTGTTCGAGGAGGACACGCCGATCGGCCTGATCGAGCAGCTGCAGCCCGACCTGCTGGTCAAGGGCGCCGACTACACGATCGACAAGATCGTCGGCGCCGACATCGTGCAGAAGGCGGGCGGTCGGGTGATGACGGTCGACCTGGTGCCCGGCCAGTCGACCACGCGCCTGATCGAAAGCGGCTCCTCGGCGGTGCTCGGAACAGGCAAGGTCCAGGCGTGATCGTCGTCACCGGCGCCGCCGGGTTCATCGGCTCCAATGTCGTCGCGGCGCTGAACGAGCGCGGCCACACCGACGTCGCGGTGTGCGACTGGCTGGGCCAGGACCAGCGCTGGATGAACCTGCGCAAGCGCATGTTCCGCCACTTCGTCTTCCCCGAGGATCTGATGGGCTTCCTCGACGAGGCAAAAGAAGTCGAGGCGATCATCCACATGGGCGCCAACTCCGCGACCACGGCGACCGACGGCGATTCCGTCGTCCGCACCAACCTGCAATTCTCGCTCAAGCTGCTCGACTGGTGCACCGAGAACGGGGTGCCGCTGGTCTATGCCTCGTCGGCAGCGACCTACGGCGACGGCAACGAGGGCTTCGACGACGGGCTGTCGCTCGCGTCGTTGCGGCGGCTCAGGCCGCTCAATCTCTACGGCTGGAGCAAGCACCAGTTCGACCTGATCGTCGCCGAGCGCGCGGAGTTCGGCCTGGCGCTGCCGCCCAAGTGCGTCGGCCTGAAGTTCTTCAACGTGTTCGGCCAGAACGAGTACCACAAGGGCGACATGATGAGCGTGCTCGCCAAGAACTACGACACGGTCGCGGCCGGCGGCGAGGTGAAGCTCTTCAAAAGCCACCGCAACGACTATGTCGACGGCGGCCAGAAGCGCGACTTCGTCTATGTCGACGACGTGGTCGAGGTGATCCTGTGGGCGCTGGAGCAGGGGCCGCGGACCGGCCTGTTCAACGTCGGCACCGGCCAGGCGACGCCGTTCAAGGACCTGATCGAGGCACTGTTCGCCGCCGCCAGCCGCGAGCCGCGCATCGCCTACATCCCGATGCCCGAGACGCTGCGCGGCAAGTACCAGTATTTCACCGAGGCGCCGCTCGCCAATCTTCACGC
>DASXQC010000781.1:0-3619 GCA_036493235.1 Reyranella sp. | reverse complement strand
CCGGGCGAGTCGGCCTTGCAGCGCGAGATCGCGCGCGGCTACGACATCGCCTTCGTCGGCCTCGAGCATCCGTTCAACCCGTCGTCTCAGCAGTTCGAGCAGCGGCTGCAGGAGCTGGTCGACAGCTTCGACGGCCCGGTGGCGATCGCCGTCAATGGCGCGGGCGCGGCCGGTCCGGCCGACGTGCCGCTCGATATCCTGCTGCCGACCAGCGGCACGGCCGATGCCCGTCTCGCCACCGAGATCGCCCTGGCGCTGGCCCATGCCACCAAGGGTACCGTGGGGGCCCTCCACGTCTTCGAACCACAAGGCGACACCGCGGTCCTGCGCGGCCGCGGGCGGCGACCGGGTATCTCGCTGCTGGTCGACGCGCATCGCCTGGGCAAGCGCAGCGGTGTCCCCGTCAAGGGCCTGACCGCGACCAATGCCCGGCCCGAGCGGGAGATCCGCCGGACCCTGCGCGGCGGCCGCTTCGATCTGGTGGTGCTGGGCACCTCGCTGCGCCAGGGCGAGACCAAGTTCCTGGGACCGCGCACCTCCGCCCTGCTGCGCGGCACCCGGACGCCGGCCCTGGTGATCGCCCGGTAGTTCTTGCCGTGTTACGATTTGGACGTCGGCCACGAGGGAGATCGTCGTCGCATGTCCAATAAGTTCACGCGGTACATCCTGTTCGCCATGGCGCTCGGCATCGTCATGGGCACCCTGATCTACGAGTATCTGCCCGCCAGCCGGGCGGAGATCGCTTCGAGCATCAACCTGATCGCCATGGCGTTCCTGCGCCTGATCAAGATGCTGATCGCGCCGCTGGTGTTCGCCACCCTGGTCGGCGGCATCGCCCATATGGGCAGCGGCGCACGGCTCGGCCGTATCTTCGCCAAGACCATGGGCTGGTTCATCTGCGCCTCGTTCGTGTCGCTGCTGCTGGGCCTGCTGATGGTCAACCTGCTGCATCCCGGCGCGAACTTCCCCGGCGCCCTGCCGGACAAGGGCCAGTCGACCGGCCTGGCGGTCTCCGCCTTCTCGCTCGAGAAGTTCCTCATGCACCTGATCCCGACCTCGATCGCCGACGCGATGGCGCAGAACGAGATCCTGCAGATCGTGGTGTTCGCGGTGTTCTTCGCCGTGGCGCTGGGGGCACTCCCGGAGCGCTCCCGGGCGATCCTGTCGCTGATCGAGGACCTCGCCCATATCATGCTGAAGGTGACGGGCTTCGTGATGCTGTTCGCGCCGCTCGCGGTATGGGCCGCCATCACCGCTACTGTCGCCAAGAGCGGGCTCGAGGTGCTGTGGAAGCTGATCGTCTTCATGGGCGGCTTCTATCTCTCGCTGATGATCCTGTGGGGGATCCTGGTGATCGTCGGCTTCGTCGTGATCGGGCCGCGCTATCGCCGGCTGCTGGCGCTGATCCGCGAGCCGCTGATGATCGCCTTCTCGACTGCGAGCTCGGAGGCGGCCTATCCCAAGACGCTGGAGGGGCTGAACAAGTTCGGCGCCTCCGCACGCATCTCGAGCTTCGTGCTGCCGCTCGGCTACTCGTTCAACCTCGACGGCACGATGATGTACTGCACCTTCGCCAGCATCTTCATCGCCCAGTCCTACGGCATCCAGATGACGCTCGGCACGCAGTTCGCCATGCTGGCGACCCTGATGGTCACCTCCAAGGGCGTCGCCGGCGTGCCGCGCGCCTCGCTGGTGGTCATCGCCGCGACGCTCGGCCAGTTCAATATCCCCGAAGCGGGACTGCTGATGATCATGGGCATCGACACCTTCCTCGACATGGGCCGCAGCGCCACCAACGTGATCGGCAACACGCTGGCCACGTCGGTGGTCGCCAAGTGGGAGGGCGAGCTCGCGCCCGAGCACGGGATGCAGGCGGGCGATGCCGTGCCGCCAGACCAGGTGCCGGGCGACCCGGTGCGTGCCTGATGCGCCCGCTGCTCGCGGCCGGCGTCCTGCTGCTGGCGGCGCTGGCGGTCGCCACCGGCGCTGTAGCGCAGGACAGCGGCCTCAGCCCGACGCTCGCGGCGATCAAGCGCGACGGTGTGGTGCGGCTGGGCTTCCGCGAGGCCTCGACGCCCTTCTCCTTCCTCGACCAGGCGCGCCGGCCGATCGGCTACAGCCTCGATTTGTGCCAGGCGATCGTCGAGGAGGTCGGCCATGAGGTCGATTCGCCCTATCTCCGCACCGAGTACGTGAAGGTGACGTCCGAAACGCGCATCCAGGCGCTGCTCGACAGCAAGGTCGACTTCGAATGCGGCTCGACCACCAACAACGCCCAGCGGCGCCAGGTGGTCGCCTTCTCGCCGCTGATCTTCGTCGCCGGCACCCGGCTGATGGTGCCCAAGGCGGCCAAGGTCTCGGGCATCGCCGATCTCAAGGGCAAGACGATCGTCCTCACCCGCGGCACGACCAACCAGCCGGCGATCGAGGCGGCCGACAAGAAGCTCGGGCTCGACCTCAAGATCGTCACCGGCGACGACCACGAGCGCTCCTACCAGATGCTGGCCGAGGGCAAGGCCGACGCCTTCGCCACCGACGACATCCTGCTCTACGGCCTGATCGCGCGGCACCGTGCGCAGGACAAGTTCGAGGTAGTCGGCGATCTCCTGTCGTACGAGCCCTACGGCATCATGTTCCGCAAGGACGAGCCGCAGCTTGCCGCGGTGGTCGAACGCACCTTCCGCCAGCTCGCGACCAACCACGACCTGGTGCCCTTGTATGAGAAGTGGTTCACCCGGCGCCTGCCGACCGGCGAGCGACTGGACGTCGCGATGTCGCTGCAGCTCGAGGCCGCCTTCAAGGCGCTCGACACCACGCCCACGGCCAACCAATAAGGAACCCCATGAGGAACAGTCGGATCGAGGTGCGGCCGATCTCCGGCGCCGGCGGGGCGGAGATCTTCGGTGTCGATGTCGGCAAGGAGCTCGACGACGGCACGATCGGCGAGATCCGCGACGCGCTGAACGAGCATTGCGTGGTGTTCTTTCGCGACCAGGAGATCGACACCGCGCAACAGAAGGCCTTCGCCCGCCGCTTCGGACCGATCTTCCTCCATCCCAACTTCGCCACCGTGATGGAAGACCCGGAAGTGGTGATGGTGCGTCGCGAGCCGGGCGACGTCTCCTATGTCGGCGAGGACTGGCACACCGACACGACCATGGTCGCCGAGCCACCGATGGGCGCTATTCTCTACAGCATCGACGTGCCGGCCTATGGCGGCGACACCATGTTCGCCAACCAGTACCAGGCCTACGACGCGCTCTCAGCCGCCATGAAGCGGCTGCTCGAGGGGCTGCGCGCGGTGCACAGCGACATCGGCATCGCCGGCCCCAATGCCAGCCGCAACAAGCTGCGCTCGACCAAGAACCGCGACGACGACGGCTGGCGCGAGACGCGCAGCCTCCATCCGATCGTGCGCACCCATCCCGATACCGGCCGCAAGTGCCTTTTCGTCAACGCCTCCTACACGATCGGCATCGAGGGCATGACACCGGCCGAGGGCAAGGCGTTGCTCGACTTCCTGCTGGAGCACGGCCATCGGCCCGAGTTCACCTTCCGCTTCCGCTGGCAGAAGGGCTCGATCGCCTTCTGGGACAACCGCAGCACCAAGCACATCGCG
>DASXQC010000780.1:0-14653 GCA_036493235.1 Reyranella sp. | reverse complement strand
CGGCGGATGGCCATCGGATTCCCCTGAATTGGTCGTTGGCCATAGTGCGCGATACGCTAGGCTCAGGGAAGCGCGGGAGGTTTCGTCTTGCAGCAGTTCACGGTCATCGGCGCCGGCCTGGTCGGCGTCTGCTGCGCGCTTCACCTGCAGCGCGAGGGCTTCACGGTGCGGCTGATCGACAAGGGCGCGCCGGGCATGAAGGCGTCTTTCGGCAATTCTGGCAGCTTCGGCACCGCCTCGTGCGTGCCGTTCGCCCTGCCGGGTGTGCTGAAGAAGGTGCCGAAGATGCTGCTCGACCCCACCTCGCCGCTGAAGCTGCGCTGGGGGCATGTCCCGAAGGCGCTGCCGTTCTTCCTGCGTCTCGTCGCGTCGTCACGGCCGTCGCGGGTCGAGGAGATCGCCCGGGCGCGCAATTCGCTGCTGGTGCATACGCATGCGGGCTATGCGCCGCTGATCGAAGGCGCCGATGCCGGCCAGTGGGTGTCCAACGACGGCCTGCTGATGACGTTCGAGAGCGAGGAGGCATTCGCGAACGCGGCCTATGCCCTCGACCTGCGCCGCCGTAACGGCGTGCACATGGACATCCTGGACGGCAACGAGGCACGGCAGATGGAGCCGGCGCTCAGCAAGAAGGTTGTCAAAGCGGTGTCGCTGCCCGACGTGCATCGGACGATCGATCCGTGGCGGCTGTGCGACGCTTTGGCCAGGGACTTCGTGCGGCGCGGCGGCGAGATCGTCGCCGCGGAGGTGAAGGGCTTCGAGATCGGCACGGACGGCCCCAGCAAGATTGTCACCGATCGCGGTCCGCTGGACGTTGATCGGCTGGTGATCGCCGCCGGCGTATGGTCGCGGCCGCTCGCCAAGCAGCTCGGCACGTCGGTGCCGCTCGAGGCGGAGCGAGGCTATCACGTGATGTTCGGCCCGCAGGATTTCGGGTTGAAGCGGGCGCTGGTTTCGGCCGACCGCAGCGTCTCGCTCATCCAGATGTACGAGGGCTTCCGCGCCACCGGCGTCGCGGAGTTCGCCGCTCCCGATGCACCGCCCGACATGCGCATCGCCGACAGGGTGATGCACCACGCCCAGTCGCTGGTGCCCGGGCTGAAGGGCGTGGCGGTCTCGAAGTGGATGGGCCCGCGGCCCTCGCATCCTGATTCCAAGCCGGTGATCGGCCGCTCGCCGCGGCACAAGAACGTCTACTTCGCCTTCGGCCATGATCATCTCGGCCTGACCATGGCGGGTATCACGGGCAGGCTGGTGGCCGAGCTGGCGACCGGCCGACCCACGACCGTCGATCTGCAGCCCTTCCGGCCGGATCGTTTCTGATGTACGGCGTCGTGTCGTTTTGAGGGGAGTATCATGTTTCCGGCCAAGCAGGATCTGACCATCTGTTTCGCGCACGCCGCCTACCAGATGCAGGCGCGCTTCGATTTGCGCAAAAGCGGCATCCGCAATTTCCAGGTCTGGAACTACGATGATCTCCAGAAGCGGATCGGCGAAGCCGATGTCGTCGTCGTGTCGGGCATGTGGAAGAACGACCTCATCCCGTCGGCGAACAAGCTCAAATTCATCCAGTCGATCAGCTCCGGCATGGACCAGTATTCCAAGGAGCAGCTCGCCGCGAAGAACGTGCGGCTGGCCAGCGCGGCCGGCGTCAATGCACGCGCGGTGGCCGAGCACGCGATCGCGCTGATCCTTGCCGTGGCGCGGCGCCTGCCCGAGGCGCGCGATAACCAGCACAGGAAGTTCTGGCGCGGCATGATCGGCGACCTCGCGCAGCGCGAGGACGAACTCGGCGCCAAGACCATGCTGGTCGTCGGCATGGGCCGCATCGGCAGCCACCTCGCCATGCTGGGCAAGGCGTTCGACATGAAGGTGATCGGCATCCGGCAGGATCCGGCCAAGGGCACGAACGGTGCCGATTCGATCCATGCCATGGGCGACCTGGTGAAGCTGGCGCCGCAGGCGGACATCGTGGCGCTGACCTGCGCACTCACGCCGGAGACCACCGGGCTGATGAGCGCCGCGGCCTTCGCGGCGATGAAGCCCTCGGCGATGTTCGTCAACGTGGCGCGCGGCAAGGTCGCCGACGAGGCGGCGCTGGTCGCGACCATGAAGGCGGGGAAGATCGCGGCGGCGGCGCTCGATGTCACCGCGGAGGAGCCGTTGCCCGAGGCATCGCCGCTCTGGACGATGCCCAATGTCTTCATCACGCCGCATACGGCGGGAGAGACGCGGGCCTACGAAGACAATGTGCTCGACATCCTGATGGAGAACCTGGAGCGCCTTTGGAAGGGCGACCAGGTTCTCCGCAATCAGGTTCTGTAGCGAGAAGCTACTTCTTCTCTTCCTGCTTCTGAGGAGCAGGTGCCGGATGCTGTGCCGGCGGCGGGGCCGGATGCGGCGCTTGGGCCTGTTGCGGCGGCGGAGCCGGATGCGGGGCAGGAGGCGGCGGTGCCGGATGCGGCGCCTGGGCCTGCGGCGGAGGAGCCGCGTGCTGCATCTGCGGCGGCGGTGCGGCCGGATGCGGTGCCTGGGGCGGCGGGGCCGTGTGGACCTGCTGCTGTGGCGGCGGGCTCATGTGCTGCGGCTGAGCTTGCGGCTGGGGCGCCGCATGCGGCGGCTCGGCCGGGTGCTGCGGCGCAACGTTTGCCTGCGGATGTGGCGGCTCGGCCTGATGCTGCGGCGCCTGGACCGCATGGTTCACCTGCGGCGGCGCGTGCTGCTCATTCGGCCGCGGCGGCTCGGCGGCATGCGGCGCCGGAGCGGCTTGGTTGGCCTGCGGGTGCGGCGGCTCACCCGGCCGCGGCGGCTGCGGCTGGCCGGGGTGCTGCTGCGGGGGCTGAGCCTGGTTCGCCTGCGGCTGACCCGGATGCTGCTCGTTCGGTCGCGGCGGCTCGCCGGGATGCGCCGGCTGAACAGCCTGGTTGGCCTGAGGCGGCTGACCGGGATGCTGTTCGTTGGGGCGCTGCTCGTTGGGCCGCGGCGGTTCACCCGGACGCGGGGGCTCGCCGGGACGGACGGCTTGATTCGCCTGCGGCTGGCCAGGTGCCGGCGCGGCGCCGCCATGCGGCGCGAGCTGTGGCAGGTTGGGCTTGGCGCCCGGAGCCATTGGCGCGTTCGGCTTGGTCGAGACGATGCGCGGACCGGGTGCGGTGTGCTGCTGGGCCGCGTTGGACGTGGGCCGTGCGATCGTCTCCATGGCGGCGAAGCGGGTCTGCGCAGTCGCGGGCTGGCCCGGCTGCGGCGGCTGACCCGGACGGGCGGTCGCCTGGGCCTGCGGTTGCGGCTGCCCGGGCTTGGTTTGCGCGGCCAGCGCCAGCGTCGGCGCGGGCGGGGCGGAGACGGCGGCCACCGGCGCCGTGGCCATCTTGTCGGCGGCGAAGTGCAGGCGGGCCTGCTGGACCGGCTGCGAGCGGGCGAAGGCCTCGGCCGGGACCACCGTGGCGAAGCGGCGGTTGGCGAACGCCTCGTTGTGATCGTTGGCCGTCAACGCCTCATGATGCTCGGCCCGCTGCCAGCGGTCGTTCAGCGCCGCCTCGGGCACACGCGCATTGGCGTTGATGCGCTGGTAGTAGCGGCGATCGGCGGTGTAGGACGGCACATAGGCCTCACGCGGGCCGAGCGGGAACCAGCCGACCGGGCGTTGGCTCTGCACGCCGAGGGCGAGGCCGAGCTCGGTGCCGCCAACGAAGGAGACCAGCGCCGGCGCATAGACCGCGTGCTCATGCCGATCGGGCGGAACCCAGAACCAGTGATTGTTGCGATTCGCCCAGCGGCCGTAGTGATACGGCGCGTAACCCCACGGCGATGAATCGACCCAGCTCCAGCCGTACGGGTCGACATAAGACCAGTGGCCGGTGCTGTAGGGCGTCCAGTCGGCCGCGACGGCGCGCGGCGCCCAGACCTGGCCGTAGTCGGGATCGTTGCTCCAGCTGCCGTAGGCGCCGAGATCCTCGTAGCCTGTCACGTCGGCGCTGAGATACTGGACTGGCGCGTAATTGATCTGCTGGTCGCGCTGCGCCCAGTAAGTCGGCATCGCCGGCGGCGCGGTCTCGACCTTGCGGATCTGGATCGAATCGCCGTCGCCGGTCACCTGGGCCTCTTCGCCGGCCTTGAGCGCCATGGTCTGGCCGTTGGGTGCCTGGAACTCGGCGGCGCCCGAGCGCACGCCCATCACGGTCGGATCGGAGGTCGTGCCGGCATGGACGTAGTAGTCGCCCTGGTCCTTCAGCGCCGCGACGCCGCGCGGGGTGACGATCTGGTAGGGCTGGTTGGTCTCGAGGGTGAAGGCCTTGATGTCGAGCCGGCCCTGGTCGAGCTGCAGGCGGGTCTGGCTGTCGTCGAGCGCCAGCACGTCCATCTGCGAATCGCCGTCCATGCGCACGCGCGTGCCGGAGATCGACAGCTCGTTGTGACCGCTGGGCTCGGTCCACAGCGCATCGCCCACCGTGAGCGGTGTGTTCACCGCCGCCGGCGACCAGGCGTCGGCCTGGGCGTCGTGGTAAGACACCGTACCTTGGAGGTAGGAGAGGCGGCCGACGCGGGCCGGCGGATCACCGGCCGATGGCGACTGGGCCATCGCGGTACCGGCGAAGGCGAAACCCGCCGCCACCGCAAAGACAAGAGATCGACGAACGACAGCCATGGCCAGGCTCCTGCTATCTTTCACAGCGGAGGAACAACGCCAACTCCTGTGGCGAGTTCCGGAACAAGGAGAGACGAATGAGCGTTGCGGACCCAAATCGCACGATTCTCACGGGCGAGAATCCTTTCATCAGGCTGTCGGGCAAGGACGGCGATCCCAATTCGACCGACGCGAGCTACTGGCGGATCATACATTGCCCGATGGGCCCCGGCCACGTGCTCTATCTCAAGAGCGAGCTGACCGAAGGCCGTTGGCGCATCTATTCCGACAACATCGCCATGGCCCGCTGGCTGCAGCAGACCGTGCAGGGCATGCTCAATGCCGAGCTGAAGGACCTGGCGATTCCGGTCACCGACGCTACGTTCAGCAAGTCCGGCGACCCGAGATACTTCTGGACCGAACATGTTTCTGCCGCAGACAGCGAGGTTGCGCTCACCTGGTACGACATCGGTGAACCGCTTCTGATTCACACCCAGCCGAACCAGGCTCCTACTCCCCGTCCTTACGGCGTGTGCACGCTGCTCATCCCCGCGCTCGGCGCACGGCTGACCGTCGACGGCCAGCAGGCCAAGGGGCAACCCTGGAAACGCGAGCGCGAAGGCCAGCCCTTCAGCACCTGCGCCCTGGCGTTTTCGGAGAGTTGGACCGAACCAAGGTAGACCGAAGGCACTTCGCCACTCATTGGACCGCGCCACTCCAGTGGCGCTCAGGCTCATGAGCGCCACTGGAGTGGTGCGGTCCGATGATCAGAACGCTTTCGCGAGTTCGGTGTAGCTCTGGCGGCGGATGGCCTCGTCGTAGGTCCAGGTGACGACCGCCATCTCGTCGACACCGACTCGCTCCTTCAGCTCCACAATCCGGGCCATCACCTCGGGCCCGGTGCCGGCGAAGGAATCGCGGCGGATCTTTGCGATGTAATCCTGGTCGGCCGACTGCAGCACCTTCGCCGCGTCGTCCGGTGCTGCGAGGGGGCCGAGGATGCCGCGGTCGCGGTTGATGCGGTTGAGCACGCGCGAGGTGAGGTGATACTGCGCCTCCTCCATGGTGGGCGCGGCCAGCGCCTGGACGCAGAGGCCGCAGTGCGGCGTCGGATGGAGCGCGCTGGGGCGATAGGTGCGCTTGTAGAGATCGATCGCCCGCTCGCCACCTTTGCCGTCGCTGAAGAACCAGGCGTAGCAGTAGGGCAGGCCAAACAGCGCCGCGACCTGCGCACCGTAGTCGGAGCTGCCGAGGATCCAGATCTCCGGCGCAGTCGGGCCGTTGGGATAAGCCTTCACCTTGGCGAAGGGATGGCCCTGCACCAGCGGCTCGTCGTGCACCCACGCCATCAGGTCGCGGATGTCGGAGGGGAAGTGCTCGGGCCGCTCGTTGGCCAGCGGATTGAGGGCGTAGGCGGTGAGGCCGTCGGAGCCCGGCGCGCGGCCCAGCCCCATGTCGATGCGGCCGGGCGCCAGCGCATCGAGCACGCGGAATACCTCGGCGACTTTGAAGGCCGAGTAGTGCGGTAGCATGATGCCGGCGCTGCCGATCCTTATGCGTTCGGTGGTGGCGGCGATCGCGGCCATGACGATCTCGGGTGCGGTGCCGACGATCGTGGGATGGTTGTGGTGTTCGGACACCCAGAACCGCTCGTATCCCAGGGTCTCGCAGTGCTTGGCGAGCGCCACGGTGTTGCGGATCGATTGTTCGTGGGGACGGCCGGCGATGGCGACGGATTGGTCGAGTACGGAAAGACGCATCGGCGGCAACTTAGGCAGTCGGCCGCGGTTCTCCAAGATGGACGAAGAAGAGGAAGCCATGCCCAAACCGAAACCCGTTTCGAAGGTCGTCGGGATTGACCACATCTCCATCAGGGTCAGGGACTACGCGAAGTCCCGGGCCTTCTATTCCAAGCTGTTCGAGTTCCTGGGCTTCGAGGTCTCGGACGACTACGGCAGCACGATTGGCTGGACCAACGGCAAGACCCGCTACTGGATCGCCGAGGCCGAGGGCCGCAAGCAGTACAAGATCGGCGACGTCGGCCTGCACCACTACGCCTTCGAGCTGCGCAATCGGAAGGACGTCGATGCCCTGCAGGCCTTCCTCGAGAAGGAGAAGGTGAAGATCGTCGACCCGGCCGACGAGTACTACGAGGACTACTACGCAGTGTTCTTCCTCGACCCCGACGGAATCAAGCTCGAGGGCATGAAGTACGGCGAGCTGACCGCCCAGAAGAAGAAGGGGAAGACCTCCAAATCGGAGGGTTAAAAAGCACCAGCTAAAAAGCCATTGATCGTCAGTTGCGAATCACTTGCAATACAAGGTGAGGTTCATATATTAGAAACGTTCTAATCTGTAGTACCGGAGCGTTTCATGCTGACGATTGGCGACAAGTTCCCGGCCTTCGACCTCAAGGCCGTGGTGAGCACCGATCCCAAGACCGCCTTCAAGGCGATCAACGACAAGACGGACGAAGGCCAGTGGAAGGTCGTGTTCTTCTGGCCGAAGGACTTCACCTTCGTCTGCCCGACCGAGATCGCCGCCTTCGGCAAGCTCAATAAGGAGTTCAACGACCGCGACGCGGTGGTCTACGGCGTCTCGACCGATTCAGAGTTCGTCCATCTCGCCTGGCGCCAGAACCACGCCGACCTGAAGGCGCTGCCGTTCCCGATGCTGGCCGACCTCAAGCGCGAGCTCGCCTCATCGCTCGGCATCCTCGACAAGAGCGAAGGCGTCTGCCTGCGCGCGACCTTCATCGTCGATCCCGAGGGCATCATCCGCTTCGTGTCGGTCAACGACCTCTCGGTCGGCCGCAACCCGCAGGAAGTGCTGCGCGTGCTCGATGCGCTGCAGACCGACGAGCTTTGCCCCTGCAACTGGCAGAAGGGCGAAGAGGTCCTGAAAGCAGCCTAGAGAGAGACACGATCATGTCGATCGACACCCTGAAGGACCGGCTGCCGGACTACGCGCGCGACATCAAGCTCAACCTGTCGAGTCTCGCGTCCGAGCAGCTTCTCACCCCGCAGCAGAAGGCCGGCAGCTTCGTGGCTGCCGCGCTGGCGGCCAACCACGCGCCGACGACGCAGGCCGTGGTCGACGCCTTCGCGGGCGAGCTCACGCCGGAAGCACTGAACGCGGTCAAGATCGCGGCGACGCTGATGGCGATGAACAATATCTACTACCGCTTCGTGCACCTCGTGCACGCCGATGACTACAAGACCCTGCCGGCCAAGCTGCGCATGACCGCGATGGCCAAGCCTGGCGTCGACAAGGTCGACTTCGAGCTGTGGTCGCTGGTCGTGTCGGCGGTCAACGGCTGCGGCATGTGTATCGAGAGCCACGAGAAGGTGCTGCGCGAGCACGGCCTGTCGGCCGAACAGGTGCAGGCGGGCATCCGAATCGCAGCGACTGTGCACGCCGCGGCCCGCACACTGGCGGCGGAAGAGGCGCTCGCTCCGGCGCTTGCCCAAGCGGCCTAGGCTGCTCCTCCGGCTTACGACCAGCGCGTGATTTCGGCGGTGTATAGCCGCCGAAATCTTGTGCAGGCGTTCGTTCGATCCGTTACGCTTCGTCTGGGGACGGGGCCGAGGATGGGTACGAACGGGGGAGGCATGAAGCGGCGGTATTTTCTCGGCGCAGCGCTCGCGCTGCCCGTCGCTGCGCGTGCAGAGGGGATGAAGCGCGTCGGCTTCCTCGTGACTGGCGACCCCGAGCCGACCTGGTCGCAGTTCCGCAAGAGCATGGTCGAAGCAGGCTACGTCGAGGGCCGTAGCGTGGCCTACGACTACCGGTCGATTGCCGTGCCCGGTCCCAAGCTCGACGAAGCGGCCGTCGAGCTGGCGCACCGCAAGGTCGATGTCATCGTCGCCATCCTGACGCCCGCCGTCGCGGCCGCGCGGCGCGCCACATCGACCCTGCCGATCGCCTGGCTGGGCGCCGATCCGCAGGCTGGCGGCATCGGCAACCTCGCCCGGCCCGAAGGCAACGTCACCGGTGTCTACAGCCCGAGCTCGACGCTGGCCGGCAAGGCGCTGCAGCTCTTCCATGAAATCAGGCCCGAGACGAAGCTGTTCGGCCTGCTGCTGAACCCTGGCGATCCGTTCCACGTGCCGCTGCAGCGCGACGTCGAGAGCGCTGCGCAGGCCGAGAAGATCGATCTTGTCGTCGAGCTGCCGAAATCCCGTGCCGACATCGGCGCCAGCCTCGACGCCTTGATCAAACGCGGCGTGGCGGGCGTCATGGTCCAGCCCAGCCTTGGGCTCGATATCGCGGCAGGCCTTGCGCTGGAGAAGCGTGTTCCGGCGATCTCCTTCCGCCGCGAGTTCGTCGAGCACGGCGGGTTGATGTCCTATTCCTCCGACTATGCCGACCTCACCCGCATCCTCGCCCGCCAGGTCGACAAGCTTCTGAAGGGCATCGCCCCCGGCAACATCCCGGTGCAGCAGCCGACCCGCTTCGAGATGATCGTCAATCGCAAGACCGCGGCCGCGCTCGGCATCGCCCTGCTGCCCACCTTCCTCGCGCGGACCGACGAGGTGATCGAATGAGGCGGCGCGCGCTGCTCGCGGGGCTGTCGGCATGGCCGGCGATTGCGCGTGCGCAGGGTAATGCCGAGGCACCCAAGGTCGGCTTCGTCTATCCGGGCATCCGGCAGATGGTGCCTTCGCGAATCGATGCCCTGACGAAGGGCATTCGCGCCGCGGGGTATGGAGTGCCACGGATCGAAATAGTGACGCGCGTGACCGACGGCGACCCGAACAAGATCGCGACGATGACGGCCGAGGTCCTGGCGCAAAAGGTTGCGGTGCTCATTGCCACCGGTCCCGTCGGCATCCAGTCGGCCCGGGCGCTCACCACGACACTGCCGATCGTCGCCACCAACTTCGAGGAAGACCCGGTGTCGGCAGGCTACGCGCGCAGCATCGCTCAGCCGGGCGGGAACGTCACCGGCATCTTCCTCGACTTTCCCGACTTCTCCGGCAAATGGATCGAGCTGCTGCGCGAGTTCATGCCGCACCTCGCCCGCATCGCCCTGGTCTGGGACCAGCGGACGGGCCGCGTCCAGGTCGATGCGATCGGCGTCACCGCCGCCCGGCTCAACATCCAGGTCGACCTGCTCGAGATCAAGGAGCGCGCCGACTACACCGGCGCCTTCGCGACCGCGAAGGACCGCGGCGTCGGCGCCGTGATCGTCGCCTCCTCGCCGCTGGTGCCGGCGAGCGCCAAACAGCTTGCCGAACTGTCGCTGCGCCACAAGCTGCCGGCGATCACCATGTTCTCGGAGTTCCCACGCACTGGCGGCCTGATTTCCTACGGCCCCAACCTGCAGGCGGCGAACGTGCAGGTCGGTGTGCTGGTGGGCAAGGTGCTGAAGGGCGCATCCCCCGCGAACCTGCCGATCGAGCGGCCGAGCAGCTTCGAGCTGATCGTCAACACCAAGGCCGCCGAAGCCCTCGGCATCGCCGTCCCGGCCTCGATCCAGGCGCGCGCCGACGAGGTGATCGAATGAAGCGGCGCGCGCTGCTCGCGGGGCTGTCGGCATGGCCGGCGATTGCGCGTGCGCAAGCCATGCCGCGAGTGGGCTTCCTGCATCCGGGCAAGGTCGATCCGACCAACATGCGGCTCGCCACCTTCGCCGATGGATTGCGCAGCAAGGGCTATACCGACGGCAAGAACGTGTCGATCGTGGTGCGCGCCGCCGAGTTCGATCCCAACCGCGTGGCGCAGTACGCCGCGGAGCTGATCGACAGCAAGGTCGACGTCCTGTTCGCCATCGGCAGCAAGGTCATCCAGGAGGCGCGGCAGCGTACCTCGACGATCCCCATCGTGGCCCTCGATCTCGAATCGGATCCTGTCGCCAGCGGCTTCGTGAAGAGTCTGGCTCAGCCCGGCGGCAATGTGACCGGCCTTTTCTTCGATTTCGCCGAGTTCTCGGGCAAGTGGCTGGAGATCATGGGCGAGATCGTGCCTGGCCTGAAGAGTGCCGGCGTGATCTGGGATCCCGCCACCGGCAAAGTGCAGATCGACGCCGCCACGGCGGTGGCGAAGCAGCGCGGCGTGGCGCTCGAGATCATCGAATGTGCTGCGCCGCCGGCCATCGAGCAAGGCTTCCAGCAGGCCGCCGACAAGAAGGTGCAGGCCGTCCTGGTCCTGAGCTCGCCGGTTTTCGGCACGGTGCCGCAGCTCGTCTCCGCTGCCGCGCTGAAGCACAAGCTGCCCACCATCACCATGTTCCCGGAGTTCGCGGAGATGGGCGGGCTGGTCGCCTACGGCACCGACCAGCGCGATCTTTTCCGCCAGAGCGGCGAGATCGTCGGCCGCGTCCTGGCCGGCACCAAGCCCGCCGACTTGCCGGTCGAACGGCCGACGCGCATCCTGTTGGCCGTCAACATGAAGACTGCCGCTGCCTTGGGGGTGACGATCCCGCAGGTCGTCCTGCTGCGGGCCGACCAGGTGATCGAGTGAGGAGGGTGCGGTGAAGCGCGGTCTCTTCCTCAAATACGTCGCCCTGTTCGTCGGGCTGGTGGCCGTCGTCGGCGTGATCAACGCCGCGCTCGACCTCTACTTCGTCTATCGCGACAACCGCCAGGCCTCGATCAACGTCCAGCGCGAGAAGGCCGTTGCGGCCGCCCAGACGATCGAATCGTTCGTGAAGGAGATCGAGCGCCAGATCGGCTGGGTCGCCTACGCCCAGTTCGATGCCCTGCCGGCCGAACAGCGCCGTTTCGACTATGTCCGCCTGCTGCGCCAGGTGCCGGCGATCACCGAGCTGGCGCAGCTCGACCGCACCGGCCACGAGCAGCTGCACGTCTCGCGGCTCAGCATGGACGTGATCGGCAGCAACGCCGACCGCTCGAACGACCCCGCCTTCATCGAGGCCAAGGCCCACAAGGTCTATTACGGCCCGGTCTATTTCCGCAAAGGCAGCGAGCCCTACCTCACCATGGCGGTGGCGCATGGCGGGCGCGGCGGGGTGACGGTCGCCGACGTCAACCTGAAGCTGATCTGGGACGTCGTCTCGCAGATCAGGATCGGCCGCAACGGCTACGCCTACGTGATCGACCGCCAGGGCCGGCTGATCGCGCACCCCGACATCTCGCTGGTGCTGCGCGGCACCGACATGAGCAAGCTCGCCCAGGTCGAGGAGGTGCTGAAGCAGCCGGCCGGCGACACCGGCGGCAACACCACGGTCGATGCGCGCAACCGCAACGGCGTGCCGGTGCTGTCGGCCCATGCCGTCATCGATTCGCTGAACTGGATCGTGTTCGTCGAGCTGCCGGCGGCGGAGGCGCAGCAGCCGGTCATCGACGCCGGGCTGCGCGACCTCGCCCTTCTGGTGCTAGGCCTGCTGATCGCCGGCGCCGCCGCGGCACTGCTGGCGCGGCGCATGGTGGTGCCGATCCGCGCCATGCAGGAGAGCGCCCAGCGCATCGGCGGCGGCGATCTCGGCCACCGCATGTCGATCAGGACCGGTGACGAGCTGGAGGCGCTGGCCAACCAGTTCAACCGCTCGGCCGAGGCCTTGCAGGACTCGTACGAAACCCTGGAGCAGCGGGTCGAGGACCGCACCGCCGAGCTGCGCGAGTCGCTGGATCAGCAGACCGCGACAGCCGAGATCCTGCGCGTCATTTCCGAATCGCCGACCGACGTCCAGCCGGTGCTCGACGCCATCGTCAGCGCCGCGCTGCGCTTCAGCGGCGCCGAGGATGCCGTGATCGTCCTGCGCGACGGCGACGAGACACTGGTGGCGGCCCACGCCGGCAGCCTCTCCACGCCGCTCGGCTTGCGGCGCAGGGTCGGGAGCGACAACATCACCGGAAGAGTGATCGCCATCGGCGACACGCTGCACATTCCCGATATCGACGACGTCGATCGCAGCGAGCTCGCGGGGTCGGTCGCCCTGTCGCAGGAGCACGGTTGGAAGGCCGCCTTTGCCGTGCCCATGCTGCGCGAGGGAGTCGCGGTCGGCACCATCATGCTGCGCAAGAGGGCACGGGGGCCATTCCTGCCGCGGCATATCGAGATGGCCGAGACCTTCGCGGCCCAGGCGGTCATCGCCATCCAGAACGTGCGCCTGTTCACCGAGCTGCGTGAATCGCTGGAGCAGCAGACCGCGACGGCGGACATCTTGCAGGTCATCTCGAGCTCGCCGACCGACGTGCAGCCCGTGCTCAATGCTGTCGCTAAGGCAGCAGTGCGCTTCTGCGGCGCCGATGACGCAATGGTCATCCTGCGCGAAGAGACGGACCAGCTCTTGGCCACTCATGAAGGCTCGCTGCCGTCGCTGGTCGGCAATCGCTTCCCGCTCGACCGCAGCTCGGCCACGGGCCGGGCCACCATCGATGGGCAAACATTTCACGTTCCCGATGTTGCTTCGCTCGACCCGGTGGAGCATGCCTTGACCACCGAGCTTGCTCGAAGGACCGGCGTACATTCGCTGTTGGCTGCCCCCATGCTTCGCGAGGGCCATGCGATCGGCTGCGTGCTGCTCCGCAGGCCCACACCTGGAGCGTTCACATCGCGCCAGATTCAATTGCTTGAAGCATTCGCTGCCCAGGCGGTCATCGCGATCGAGAACGTGCGGCTGTTCACCGAGATACAGGAAAAGAGTCGCCAGCTCGAGGTGGCGAGCCAGCACAAGTCGCAGTTCCTCGCCAACATGAGCCACGAGCTGCGCACGCCGCTCAACGCCATCCTTGGCTACACCGAGATGATGGTCGACGGCCTCTACGGCAACCTGCCGGACAAGGCGCAGGGCGTGCTGGAGCGGGTGCAGAGCAACGGCAAACACCTGCTCGGCCTGATCAACGACGTGCTCGACCTCTCCAAGATCGAGGCCGGCCAGCTCACGATGGCGTCGGAGGAGTACAGCGTCGCCGACATGGTGGCGACCGTGATGTCGGCCACCGAATCGCTCGCCAGGGCCAAGAACATCGCGCTGGTGTCGACGGTACCGCCAGGCCTGCCGCGCGGCACGGGCGATGCCCGGCGCCTCACCCAGGTGCTACTCAACCTGGTGGGCAACGCGATCAAGTTCACCGATGAGGGCAAGGTTGAGATCCGCGCCCGCCGCCAGGACGACCGCTTCAAGATCTCGGTGCTCGACACCGGCCCGGGCATCGCCCAGGCGGACCAGGCCAAGATCTTCGAGGAGTTCCAGCAGGTCGACAACACCAGCACGCGCAAGAAGGGCGGCACGGGTCTCGGCCTCTCGATCTCGCGCAAGATCGTCGAGCTCCACGGCGGCTACATCTCCGTCGACTCCGAGCTCGGCAAGGGCTCGAACTTCAAGATCACCATTCCCGTCAATGCCGGCCCAATCACAGCCGATACGCCGAAGGAAGCCGCCCAATGACCAAGAAGATCCTTGTGGTCGAGGACACCGAGGACAACCGTCAGATCCTGCGCGATCTCCTGAGCATGGCCGGCTACGACATGGTCGAGGCGCATGACGGCGCCGAGGGGGTCCGGCAGGCGGCCGAGCACAAGCCCGACCTGATCCTGATGGACATCCAGATGCCGGTGATGGACGGCTACGAGGCGACGCGGCGCATCAAGGCCAATCCCGACCTGAAGTCGATCCCGATCGTGGCCGTGACGTCGTATGCGCTGTCGGGCGACGAGGAGAAGACGCGCGCGGCCGGCTGCGACGCCTACATCGCCAAACCCTACAGCCCGCGCCAGATGCTCGCCAAGGTGCGCGAGATCCTCGGCGCCTAGGGGACGAAGGGGGAAAGACGAGATGCGCGAGCCTGCCCGCATCCTTGTGGTCGACGACGTTGCCGACAACGTCGAGATCCTGCGCATGCGCCTGTCGACCCTGGGCTACGACGTCGTGGAGGCCAATGACGGCGAGCAGGCGCTGGCCAGTATCGCGGCCGATCCGCCCGACCTGATCCTGCTCGACGTCATGATGCCCAAGATCGACGGGCTCGAGGTCGTGCGCCGCCTGAAGGCCGACAAGTCGTTGCCCTTCATTCCGGTGATCATGGTGACGGCCAAGACCACGCCCAAGGACGTCGTGGCGGG
>DASXQC010000779.1:0-1763 GCA_036493235.1 Reyranella sp. | reverse complement strand
CCCGTACGGACCGGCCCCTGCTGATGGCGCTGACCGGCACCCCGCTGATCAACGACATCGAGGACTTCCGGGCGATCTGGCAGTTCCTCGGCTGGATCGACGACAGCAAGCCCCTCGACGAGCTAATGGACGCGCTTGAGGGCACCGGCCTGACGCCCGCCGACCGAAGCTTCTACGCCGCGGCGCGCCAGTGCGTGATCGACCTGGGCATCGTGCGCCGGCGCAAGCTCGACGTGGCCGCCGACATCCCTGCCCGCCGTATTGCCGACCTCCCCGTTGAGCTGGACGAACGGGTCGGCCGGTCGATCCGGGCGGCAGAACGGGACCTTGCTGGCCGGATGGTGGCACGGTACAAGACCGCGCTCGCGAACCGATCCTCCGACGTCGGCGCCGAGGGCATCGACCACGACCTGGTCCGCCGGGTGGCCCGGTCGGAGCTGAAGGAGGCGACGACCACGCAGTCCGGCGAGAACGTGTTCACCATGATGCGACGCATCGGCCAGGCGAAGGCCGAACTGGCCGCGGACTACGCAGCTCAGCTGGCCCGCAGCGCCGGCAAGGTCGTCTTCTTCGCCAAGCACGTCGACGTGATGGACACCGCGGAAGAGATCTTCGCCCGGCAGGGGGTGCGCTTCTCGTCGATCCGTGGCGGCCAGACGCCCACAGCGCGGCAGGCGAACGTCGAAGCCTTCGTGAACGACCCGGACGTCGCGGTCGCGGTGTGCTCGCTGACCACGGCTGGCGTGGGCCTGAATCTGCAGGTCGCCTCGAACATCGTGCTGGCCGAGCTGTCATGGACCGACGCAGAGCAGACCCAGGCCATCGACCGCAGCCACCGCATCGGGCAGGCCGAACCGGTGACCGCGTGGCGCATCATCGCCGCGCAGACCATCGACGCCCGCATCGCCGGGCTGATCGACAGCAAGGCAGGGCTCGCCGCCCGGGCGCTGGACGGGTCGGACCAAGAAGTCTCCTCGTCGGCCGACGTGCAGCTCGAGGCGCTGGTCGCATTGCTGACGGATGCGCTGCGGGCGTCATTCGGACATGGCGATCCCCCGGGTTCCTGACCGTGAGGATTCCCAGGCGAGACCGAGTCCGAGGACCAAGGCCTACCAACTGCGCATGCTGGTTCCATCGCACTTACCGAGGCACCCCTCCCTGCTGGTACATGAGGCCAAGACGGGCTACATGCGGCAGATGAAGTCGACCCAGCCGCACCACGACCTCACCGGCAGCACCCCGCGACCGGGTCAGGCGGACAGCAGTCATAGGCATCCAGGCCCATCTCCGTAAAAGAACAGGTCTGTCAGCCTGCCAAGATCCCTACGAAGATCACCCGCATATCATGCAGATCAGGATGCCCGAGCTGTTCGCGAACCTGAGTGCGCAGCCTGCGCGCCTGTGTGCTCACCCGGTGCGCAGCAGGAAGTGGCGATAGCCCCATCCGTTTTCTTGCCGGAAGCCCTCGTCGGCGATCGCCAGGCCTTCTCGCCCGAACCACTCCAGTACTTGGCCACGGCCTGGGTAGTAGTGATAACCGGCGACGTCCGCGCCCTCGACAATCTCGCCCCGCACCAGGGGCAGCCCGCGTGCCGAAAGGCTGTCGAAGGCCTGGCTGATCTTTGACTGGCCTATTTCCTCGACCGTCAGGTACATGACCCCGCCTGGGCGGACGGCCCGGTGCAGATTGGCCAGCACCAGCGGCCAGTCTTCGGGCGCGATGTTTTCCATGGCGTCGATCGTGAGGACAGCGTCAAACTCGT
>DASXQC010000778.1:0-12884 GCA_036493235.1 Reyranella sp. | reverse complement strand
CTCAGCCTCGCCTTCCCCGGCACCTGGTATCTCGCACGCCTGGTCGGGCCGGGCTTCGACATCCGCGGCGCCACCTCGCCCGGCTCGCCGGGTGTCGTGCTGGGCCAGAACGGGACCATCGGCTGGGGCTTCACCACCACCAACCTCGACAGCCAGGACCTGTTCATCGAGCGGATCGATCCGACCGACCCCACGCGTTACCTCACGCCCGACGGCGCGCGGCCGTTCGGCGCGCGCGACGAGACGATCAGCGTGCTGTGGGGCGAGCCGGTGCGCATGCACGTACGCAGCACGCGCCACGGCGTCGTGATCGACGACTTCGTCACCAAGCCCCAGCAGTACTCGCCGACCGGCCACGTGCTCGCCCTGCAGGCGACCGCGCTCGACGGCGGCGACACGACGATGGAAGGCCTGCTGCGCATCAGCCAGGCGCAGAACTGGAATGACTTCCTCGGCGCTGCCCGCAAGGTCATCAGCCCGATGCAGAACGTCGTCTACGCCGACACCCAGGGCAACATCGGGCTGGTGTCGCCGGCGCGCGTGCCGATCCGGCGCAAGGGCGACGGCTCGATCCCTTCGCCCGGCTGGACCGGCGAGTACGACTGGGCGGGTTTCGTGCCGTTCGACGACCTGCCGCGCACCTACAACCCCCCGGGCGGCATCATCGTCAACGCCAACGCCCGCGTGGTGCCCGACGACTACCGCTACTTCATCACCCGCGACTGGGCCGAGCCCTACCGCCAGCGCCGCGCCAACCAGCTGCTGCGCGAGGTCGAGCGCCATCCGGTCTACGGCATGATCGCCATCCAGGCCGACAACCTCTCGCCCGACGCCGCCGAGCTGCTGCCGCTCCTGCTGAAGCCCGAGCCGCGCACTCCCCGCGCCGCGAAGGTGCGCGACATGATGGGCCGCTGGAACCGCTTCATGCTGGCGCGCCGCCCTGAGCCGCTGATCTACGACGCGTGGATCTGGGAGCTGCAGCGCGTCCTGCTCGCCGACCGGCTGGGCGACGAGCTGTTCTACGACATGGCCTCGCCCAACGTGCCGCTGCTGGTCCGCATCCTGCGCGACCGGCCCGACTGGTGCGACAATCCCAAGACGCCCGCCAAGGAGACCTGCGACGACGCGATCGCGACGGCGCTCGACAAGGCGCTCGACTGGATCAGCCGCCGCGACGGCGACGACATCGAGACCTGGCAGTGGGGCAGCGAGCACATCGCCGCGCACCGCCATCCGATCTTCGACGCCGTGCCGCTGCTGCGCGACTTCGCCTCGGTACGCTTCCCATCGGACGGCGGCGCGCACACGCTGAACCGCGCCACGCCGATCTACCGCGGCGCACGGCCGTTCGAGGCGGTGCACGGCGCGACCTACCGCGCGGTCTACGACTTCAGCGACCTCGACAACAGCCGCTTCGCCATCCCGCTCGGCCAGTCCGGCAACATGATGTCGCGCTGGTCGACGAGCTTCCTCGATAACTGGAAGGCACTGCGTTACGTCGAGATCGCCGGCACCCGCGCCGAGCTCTTGCGCAACGCCGTCGGCACGATCTCGCTCAGCCCGCCGCGCTGACGACCGTTTACGACCGTTTTCACCGTTTTTGTCCAACCCACGGTTTTTCAGCAACGCGGCCAGCCGGCGCATGAGAGTGTGAAGAAAACAGAGAGCCATGCCCCATCATGGACATGCTCGCGCCGAAACACCTATTACGGGCAATGGCCGCGATATTTCGGCCCGGAAAGCGCCGCCGAAATCGCGAGCCAATGCCCATCCTGAGACTCGCCGAGAGCGACTTATCCCCAGCTCTTCGGACCGCGGACCTCCAGGTCCGCTCATGATTCATGATGCAGACCTGGAGGTCCGCGGCCCCATGAAATCAACACGCCCGCATTGACGAAGCGCTTCCCGGACACAATACTCTCGCCATGATCGCGTTTCGTGCCTTCACGACTCGAATGCGCCGTGCCCTTCGGCAGGAAGGCACGGAACGCTGACGCGCGGGCACTAATCTCGCCGCTTTCTCCGGCCCTTCCTGCGCGAAGGGCTTTTTCATGTCCGCGAACGACACGAATAGCCCCGCGAGGGGCCGGAGAGAGCCATGAGCAAATTCCTGATCACCAGCGCCCTGCCCTACGTCAACGGGGTCAAGCATCTCGGCAACCTTGCGGGCTCGTTGCTACCTGCCGACATTCACGCCCGCTTCCGCCGCCAGACCGGCCACGAGGTGTTGTTCCTGTGCGGCACCGACGAGCACGGCACGCCGGTCGAGTTGGCGGCGCAAGCCGCCGGCCTGCCGGTTGCCGACTACTGCGCGCGCCAGCACGCCGTGCAGGCCGACATCTATCGCCGATTCGGGCTGAGCTTCGACCACTTCTCGCGCACCTCGGGCGCGGCCAACCGGCGTCTGACGCAAGAGATTTTTCTGACGCTCGACGAGGCAGGCTTCATCGACGAGCGCACGATCCGCCAGGCCTATTCGCCGACCGACCGCCGCTTCTTGCCGGACCGGTACATCGTCGGCACCTGTCCCCACTGCGGCAATCCCGCCGCCCGCGGCGACCAGTGCGAGGCCTGTACCCATCTGCTCGACCCCGAGGACCTGATCGCGCCGCGGTCGACGGTCTCCGGCGCAACGGACATCGAGTTCCGCGAGGCCCGCCACCTGTTCCTGAAGCTGACCGCCCTGGAAGACCGTCTGCGCGACTGGCTGGCGACGCGCCGCGACTGGCCGCCGCTGGTGCGCTCGATCGCCAACAAATGGCTGCAGGAGGGCCTGCGCGACCGCTGCATCACCCGCGATCTCGACTGGGGCGTGCCCGTGCCGAAGCCGGGCTACGAGGACAAGGTTTTTTACGTCTGGTTCGACGCGCCGATCGGCTATATCGCCGCGGCCCTCGAATGCCGCGAGGACTGGCGCGACTGGTGGCGGGCGGGCGACGTCACCTACCTGCAGTTCCTCGCCAAGGACAATGTCCCCTTCCACGCCATCAGCTTCCCCGCGACGCTGCTGGGCGCTGGCTTTCCGTTCAAGCTGGTCGACGTGATCAAGGGCTTCAACTGGCTGACCTACGAAGGCGGCAAATTCTCGACCAGCCAGCAACGCGGCATCTTCACCGATGCGGCGCTGGACTGGTGCCCGGCCGACACCTGGCGCTGGTGGCTCGCCGCGAACGCGCCGGAGGGCAGCGACACCGACTTCACCGTCGAGCGGTTCGTCGACGGCGTGAACAAGGACCTCGGCGACGTCTTCGGCAACCTCGTCAACCGCTGCCTGTCCTTCGCCGCAAGACGCTTCAACTCGACAGTGCCGCCGCGCGGCGAGCCCGGTCCGCTCGAACGCAAGTTGGCCTCGAATCTCGACACTCATCTCGCGCGGCTGCGCGCCCACCACGAATCGCTCGCCTTCCGCAAGGCTGCCGAGGAAACCCGCGCGGTCTGGAAGCTCGCGAATGTCTATTTCAGCGAAGCGACACCCTGGTCGGTAATCGGACACGATCGCGAACGCGCCGGTACCATCGTCAACACGGCGATTAGCCTTGTCCGCGTCGCAGCCCAGGTCGCCTGGCCGTTCATTCCCTTCGCCTCCGAGAAAGTCCTCGAATGCCTGGACGAGCGCGTGGCCTGGCCTAGATCCCTCGATGCGATTACGGCAGGACGGTCGTTCTCCGTCCCACCCGTGTTGTTCCCACGAATCAGCGCGGCTTGTCGCCCGCCAGCGTGATGCGATGCATCACGCGGCGGAAGCCATGATAGTCGTTGATCGGGTTGTGCATCGCGCAGCGGTTGTCCCAGAAAGCCAGCGAGCCGGCCTGCCACAGGAAGCGGCAGGTGAACTCGGGCTTCACCTGGTGGGCCCACAGGAACTCGAGCAGCGGCAGGCTTTCCTGCTCGGTCCAGCCCTTGATGCGAGCGGTGTGCGCGACCGAGGTGTAGAGCGCCTTGCGGCCGGTCTCCGGATGCGTTCGCACGAGCGGATGTTCGGCTTCGAGCACCTTGGGCGTCGCCCGCTCGCCCGCCTGCTTCAGCGCGTCCTCGCGCGTCTTGGTGACATCGGCCTTCGCCGAGGAGCTGACCCCGATCAGCCCGTCGAGCGTTTGCTTCAAGCCGTCCGACAGAGCCTCGTAGGCGAGGTACTGGTTGGCGAACATCGTGTCGCCACCATACGGCGGCACCTCGCGCGCCAGCAGCATGCTGCCCATTGGCGGAATCTGCAGGTAGGTCGTGTCGGAATGCCAGATACCGCCGAAATTGTTGCGCTCATGCTCGAGCTTCACGACCGGCGTCACGTAGGGGCACTCCGCGAGGCCCTTGAGCTGCGGGTACTCGATCGGCTCGCCGAACTTCTTCGCGAAGGCAAGCTGCTGCATCGGCGTTGCGGTCTGGTCGCGCAGGAAGATCACGAGGTGATCGAGCAGCGCCTGCCGCACCTCGCCCGCCACCTCGGCATCGAGGTCGCGCGCCATGTCGACGCCGGCAATCTCCGCACCCAGCGCGCCGGAGATCGGTCTCACTTCAATGTGCTTATAATTCCGCATGATCTCAACCTTTAGCCCAGGATGGGGCCGTCTTTGCCTTGAAGGCCTTGATGCCCTCGCCCGCCTGTGGCCGCCGCAGCAGGCCGACCAGGCTTTCCGCCGCATCGTCGAGCACGGCGGCATCGTCTGTCGTCGCGCACGACAGCACCAGCCGCTTCACTGTCGCCACCGCCTGGGGCTCGAGCCGCAGGATGTCGTCGAGCACCGCCTTCAGGGCGCGATTGATGTCGGCCGTGCCGGTGCAGAGATGACTGCCGAGGCCGAGGCGCTTGGCATCCACCGCATCGATCACCCGGCCGGTGACGGCGAGATCGCGCGCCGGTCCCTCGCCGACGCGGCGCACGATGAACGGGATGATCTGTGAGGGGATGAATCCGACCTTGGGCTCGGGCATGCCGAAGCGCGCCGACTCGTGCAGGATCACCACGTCCGAGCAGCACGCCATGCCGAAGCCGCCGCCGACCGCCGAGCCCTCGATGATGGCGACCGTCGGCTGCGGCAGGGTGTTGAGGGCCAGCAGCGCGTCGCCGAACTGCCGGTAGGCCGGCACCAGCGGATCGACCGAGCCGTTAGCCGGCTCCGGCGGCATGTCGGCCATCGAATCGAGATCGCCGCCGGCGCAGAAGTGGCCACCGGCACCACGCAACACCAGCGCTCGACAGGTCGGGTCGTCGCGGATCACGGCGAAGGCATCCTCGAGCTCCAGCATCATCGCGTGCGTCAGCGCATTGCGGCGATCGGGCCGATTGAGCGTCAGCCGCGCCACCGCGCCATCGCGCGTCAGGGTGATGTTGGCGTAAGCCATGGGCAAAGTCTTAACGACCGGGTACCGTGCCAACAAGATGAAGCGTTTCCTGGTTCCGCTTCTCGCGTTGCTGTGTGGCGGGTCGGCGGCCGCTGCGGATTGGTCCGCGGCAGCTGCGGACTGGTCGACGGTCACCACGCCCGCGGCTGGCCCGACGCAATCGATCGGCTTCTATAGCGCAGGCTGCCTGCAAGGGGCCGAGGCCCTGCCGTTCGACGGCCCGGGCTACGAGGTGATCCGCATCAGCCGCAACCGTTACTGGGGCCAGCCGGTGATGCTTCAGTACATCCAGGACCTCGCCACGAAGGTCCGCGCCACCGGCCAGGCGCCGCTCTATATCGGCGACATCGGCCAGCCGCGCGGCGGCCCGGCGCCCAACGGCCACGCCAGCCACCAGATCGGCCTCGACACCGACATCTGGTTCGAGCGCCAGCCCGGCCCGCACCGGCCGCCGGCCGACCGCGAGAACCCGCGCCTGCGCTCGCTGGTGAACGCCCAGGACAGCGGCATCGACAACACGGTCTACGACCAGCAGCACGTGCTGCTGCTGCGGCTCGCGGCCCAGATGCCGAACGTCGATCGGCTCTTTGTGAACAAGTTCATCAAGCAGCGGCTGTGCGAGACCGTCGGCGGCGACCGCAGCTGGCTGAACAAACTGGTGGTGTGGGCGGGGCACGACGAGCACTTCCATGTCCGCCTGCACTGCCCGCCCGGCAACCCACGCTGCCAGCCGCAGGCCGGCTACTACAAGGACGACGGCTGCGGCGCGCCGCTGGAGATCTGGTTCAACCATCCACCGGTCACCCTGCCGCCGCCCGGCACGAAGATGCCGCCCTATCGGCCGAAGCTGCCGGCCGCCTGCGCCGCGGTGCTGAACGCGCCCTGATGTACGCGCGGAAGAACCTGCTGCGCCCACGGGGCGGCCACGACCATGCGCGGGTCACCTTCGTCGAGCTGTTCTTCGACCTGGTGTTCGTATTTGCCGTCACCCAACTCTCGCACGGCCTGCTGGAGCACCTGACGCTGCCGGGCGCGGTCGAGACCGGCCTGCTGATGCTGGCGGTGTGGTGGGTCTGGATCTACACCTCCTGGATCACCAACTGGCTCGATCCCGACCAACGGCCCGTCCGCATCATGCTGTTCGTGCTGATGGCGGCCGGCCTGGTGCTGTCCGCCTCGATCCCACAGGCCTTCGGCTCGCGCGGGCTGGCGTTCGCCCTGGCCTATGTCTTCATGCAGGTCGGTCGCAGCCTGTTCATGCTGTGGGCGCTGGGCCGCCACGACGCCAGAAACTTCCGCAACTTCCAGCGCATCATCACCTGGCTGATCGCCGCCGGAGTGTTCTGGATCGCCGGCGGCCTGGCGGACGGCCAGCAACGGCTGCTCCTGTGGGCGATCGCCATCAGCATCGAATACCTCATGCCGGCAGTCGGCATGTGGGTGCCGGGGCTCGGCCAATCGACGCCGCAGGACTGGCAGATCGACGGCCCGCATCTCGCCGAGCGCTGCGCCGGGTTCGTCCTGATCGGCCTCGGCGAATCCCTCGTGGTGACCGGCGCCAATTTCGCCGACATGGCATGGGACCGGTTCTCGGCCGAGGCGTTCGCCGCTGCCTTCCTTGGCGCCGTCGCGATGTGGGCGATCTACTTCAACGTCGGCGCCGAGCGCGCCAGCCATCACATCGCGACAGCCTCCGATCCTGGACGGCTTGGCCGCAGCGGCTACACCTACCTGCACCTCCTGATCGTGGCGGGCATCATCGTCTCGGCGGTGGCGGACGAGATCGCGTTGACCCATCCGCATGGCCATGCCGATCTCAAGGACGTGCTGGTGATCGTCGGCGGACCCGCGCTCTACCTTCTGGGCACGGCGTTGTTCAAGAGGCTGACCGCGCCCAACGTCCCGTTATCGCATCTGATGGGCCTCGGGCTACTGCTGGCGCTCGGTGCCACCGGTGGCATGATTGCCCGATTGCATCTCGCCACCGCCACGACGGCGATCCTGATCGTCGTGGCGATCTGGGAATGGGCCTCGCTCACGGATCGAGGTCGACGACCACCGGCACATGGTCACTGAGGCCCGCGCCGCACCAGGCCTCGAAAGTGCCAATCTCGATGCGAGCTTGGGCGATCAGGTGTGACGGCAGGAAGACATAGTCGATGTGGTAGGTCGGCCCGTCCTTGGTGCGGTCACGCCAATAGAGCGTCGGCACGCTCTCCTCGCCGTGATTCTCACCGCGCAGCGCATGCCAGGCGCTGACCAGGCCGAAGCGCTCGTCGAGCAGCCGGACCTTGGTAGAATGGTTGATGCGCCAGCCGGGCTTGTCCCAGATCGTATTGCTGTTGAGATCGCCCGCGACCAGCGTCGTGCCCTCGCCCAGGAAGGCCTTGTAGCGCGTCATTGCCCGCCGCAGCGGGCCGAGCTGATGCTTGCGCATGATGCCGTCGCTCGCGTTCTGCGCCCACACGGCCAGCAGATTGAACGATGACGCGCCGGTGACATGAACCGGCGCGACGTAGCGCAAGGACGCATGATACTGCTCACAAAGTCGCGCGCTGTGGCCGTTGAAGGCGAAGACCGCGAGCCCCTTGTGCGGATTGCGGCCGATCCACACCGGTTCACTCTCGAGCCAGCGGTCGGCGCCGCGCGCCCGCAAGCGCGTCGGCTCGGCACACTCGCTGATCACTGCGATATCTGGCCGCAATGCCAGGACGCCCTCGATCTTCCGATCGAAGGCCATGTTGCAGTTCCAGGCGACGATCCTCATCGACGACCGATGACACGGCGAAGTCGTGCCGTTAAAAATATCGCATGCACCCGCTTACGTGGACTCAGGCGGAGACGTCCGCTGTCATTGGCGCTTTCAAGTATGTGTGTTCGGACGGCGGAACGAAGGCCCTGCTGCCGAGCCATGACGAGTTCCTCGAAGGCTTCCGAGATCATATCTTCCATCATGCGGACCTCGATCTCGCAATCGTCGAACCGATGCCGCCCACGGCGTTCGCCGAGCGTATCACCGATCCCGAGCATCGCGTACACGCGCTCGAATACCTGACACTCGCGCCCTACATCGATCCGGAGATGCGGTCCGAGCAGGCCGACCTGGTCGGCGGCTATTTCACCGCGCTGCGCCTGCGCAGCGACGCCTTCTCCTTCATGAAGAACATCGCCAACCGGCACATTCTGATCGGCCAGCTCTGCATCGCCCGCAAGCTGCTGCCGCTCCTGTTGCCGGGCGGCCCGATCACCCACCTCGTCCGGGCGGTGCGCATGCTGCGGGAATCGCGCGGCAACGCAAAGGTCGCCGCCGAATACCATGCGCTGGAGAAGCTGCCCGAGGGGACGCTGGGCAATGCCTTCTACCGTTTCCATCGCCTGCGCGGCTTCCAGCTGCCGGGCGAGAAAGGCTGCATCCCCGAGGAGCTGTCGGCGCTGCACGACCTCATGCACATCCTGTCCGGCTACAACACCGACTTCCGCGGCGAGATCCTGGCCCAGGCCTTCGCCGGCGGCACGATGCCCAAGTACGGCATGATGGCCGCGGTGAGCGGGCTGCTCAGCTTCCACAACGGCCTGCTGTTCGATGCCCGCGGTCGCTACAAGCTCGAGACGGGCAATCTCGACCCGCGCGCCTGGGCCCATGCCTTCGAGCGCGGCATGAACGCCATCCACTTCCTCGACCACTGGGACTTCAAGGCCGACTGGCGCACGCCGGTCGCCGAGGTGCGCGAGCGCTTCAATATCGCCAACGCCGTGGACGTCTGGGATATCCCGCCGCCGGCGTGAGTCATGTCCCTCTCCGCCCGAGAAGCCGGGGAGAGGAACATGAGGCTACTCGCCCTGGCCCAGCAGGGTGCCGGCGCGGCGGGACAGACGGAAGAACCACTGGAAGATCTGGAAGCCGATCACAAGGTAGACCACCGACAGCACGAAGGCGATGCCGAGGCCGTGCCAGTGCACGGTCTTCTCCAGCAGGATCGCGCGCATGCCCTCGAACACATAGGCCGGCGGCAGGCCGTAGGAGATGATCTGCAGCCACTTGGGCAGCACGCTCACCGGATAGTAGACGCCGCTCACCGGCATCAGGATGAACACAGCGGCCCAGGCGAAGCTTTCGGCGCTCTGGCCGACCCGCATGATCATTCCGGACATGGCGAGCCCGATCGACCAGGAGAACATCTGCAGGATGGCGAAGAAGGCGACCAGCGGCAGGCCAAGCGTGTAGATGTTGTAGCCGAAGAAGGCCCAGGCCAGCAGCGACACCGGCACCAGGCCGAGCAACGTGCGCAGCAGCGCGGCGATGATGATGCCGGTCGCCATCTCCCACGAGCGGATCGGGCTCACGAACAGGTGGCCGAGATTGCGTGACCACATCTCTTCCAGGAAGGCGATCGACAGCGAGAGATTGCCGCGTACGACCACCTCCCACAGCAGCAGGCCCGACAGCAGCACACCCGCCGCCTGCGCCACGAACGAGGATTGCGGCAGCAGGAACTTGGTCATGAAGCCCCACATGACCATCTGCACCGCCGGCCAGTAGATCGAATCGATCAGCCGCATGATCGAGCTGCGCCAGATGTTGATGTGGCGCAGCACCAGCGCCCAGATGCGATTGGCGGATCCGCTCATTTGGCAGCATCCCTCTTCAGCGCGTCGAGCCCGCGGCCCCGTCCGCGCGCCATGTCGAGGAACACCTCCTCCATGTCCTCACGGCCGAAGCGCTCGATCAGCTCGCGCGGGGAGCCGCGGTCGAACACGCGGCCGGCCTGAAGCAGGATGACGTCGTCGCACAGCCGTTCGACCTCGCCCATATTGTGCGAGGCCAGCATGATCGTGGCGTGGGTCTCGGCCTGGTAGTCCTTGAGGTAGCCCCGCACCCAGTCGGCAGTGTCGGGATCGAGCGACGCCGTCGGCTCGTCGAGCAGCAGCACGCTCGGCCGGTTGATCAGCGCCTTGGCGAGCGCCACGCGCGTCTTCTGGCCGGCCGACAGCTTGCCGGCCTGGCGATCGAGGAACGGCGTTATCTGCATGTGGCTCGCGATCTCATCCACGCGTGCGGAGAGGTCCTTCACACCATAGAGCCGGCCATAGAAGGCGAGGTTCTGGCGCACGGTCAGCCGATGCGGCAGGTCGACATAGGGCGACGAGAAGTTCATGCGCGGCAGCGCGGCGTAACGCCGGCGCTTCATGTCGACGCCCAGCACGAAGATGTCGCCCGCGGTCGGCTCGAGCAGGCCGAGCAGCATGGCGATGGTCGTGGTCTTGCCGGCGCCGTTGCCGCCCAGCAGGCCGAGCACGACGCCCGGCGCAGCAGCAAAGCTCAGATCGTCGACGGCGACGATCTCGCCATACAGCTTCCTGAGGTGGCGTACCTCGATGGAGGGGGATTCGGCCATAGCCGCATCATAACGCCTTGATCGCCGTTTCGATGCGATCGAGGCCCTTGCTCAGCCGCTCTGCACCCGAGGCAAAGCAGAGACGGATGTTGCCCTGCCCGCCCGCGGCGAACGCCTCGCCCGGCGCCAGGCCGACCTTGTATTCGGTCGCGAGCTTCTTGCAGAAGGCCATGGTGTCAGTGACGCCGTCGACGGTGAAGAAGTTGTAGAATGCCGCCTCGGGCCGCGCGATGGTCACGCGCGGATTGGCCGACAGGCGCTGGAACACCAGCTCGCGGCCGGAGTGGCAGCGCTCGACCATTTGCTTGATGAAGTCCTCGCCCTTCTCCACCGCCGCGATCGCGCCGCGCTGCAGGAACGCCGGAGCGCCCGAGGTGTTGATCTGCACCAGCTTGGCGAGCTGGTCGCCCAGCGCCGGCGGATGGGTCAGCCAGCCGATGCGCCAGCCGGTCATCGCCCACGGCTTGGAGAAGCTGTTCAGCACAAGCAGTGCGTCGTCCGCCGTCGCATGCTCGAGGAACGAGGGCGCAGCATTGCGGCCATAGATCAGGCGGGCGTAGACCTCGTCGGCCAGGATCCAGACGCCGCGCTTGCGGGTGAACTCGAGCAGCTCGCGCTGCTGGTCCGAGGTCATGGTCCAGCCGGTCGGATTGCCGGGCGAGTTGACGAAGATCGCCCGCGTGCGGTCGTCGACGGCGTCGAACACCTTCTGCAAATCGAGCGAGAACACGCCGTCCTTGCTGCGGTCGAGCGCCACGTACTTCGGCTCGCCGCGCATCAGGCGGGCCGCCGAGGTGATGTTCGGCCAGATCGGCGAGACGATCACGATGTTGTCGCCCGGATCGAGCAGCAGCTGGCAGCTCAGCAGGATCGCCTGCATGCCGCCGGTGGTGACCGAGATGCGCTCTGGCCCGCAGGCGATGCCGTACAGCCGGGCGGTGTAGGTCGCGAGCGCCGCGCGCAGATCCGGCAGGCCGCGCTGCCAAGTGTAGAATGTATCGCCCGCCGACAGGCTCTTCGCCGCCGCCTCCCGAACGAAGTCGGGCGTAACCAGGTCGCCTTCGCCGAACCACAGTGGCACAACGTCGGGATCGCCGAACACCGACATCGCCACCTCGGCGATGCCGGTCTCCTCGAGATCGTGCGCGACCGCGCGGCTGAGCGACGCCGCCAGACCGGGCGGCAGGAAACGGGTATCGGACTGCATGATCTGCACGTAGCGCATTGGCTGGCGATATGCCACCCGGCCGCGCCGGACTATTGTTGGCGGCGAGGCCAAGCCTGGCTTATCGTTATTCCCCAATCCCTTGCCCATCCTTTGGGAGATCATCGATGACGCGCGCGCTCATCGGACTACCGATCGTCTTGCTCGTCACGGGCTGCGTCCACGCAGCGTCGATGGACCAGGTGCACGCCGGCATGGATCGCGGCCAGGTGACGGCGATGCTTGGGACGCCCGACACGACCAACAACACGGCCGGGCGCGAATGTGCTTACTATAGCCTCACCAAGGACTTCTGGAGTCGCGTGCCCTGGAGCATGACCGACCGCTATTATGTCTGCTTCACCGACGGCAAGGTCGACACGTTCGGCAAGGCCGACGAGACGTCGGGCTGAAGGGGCACCGGGACTTTCCATGAAGGGCATGTGGGCAGGACTGCTTTGCGTCGTCTGTTGTCTCGCCGGCGCCGCGATTGCGCAGCAACCGCGAATCGAGAAGGTCGAGATCGTGGAGGCGGGATTGCTCGAAGCGCGCAAGGTCGATTCGGTTGCGACGCCCGGCACAGCGAGCGGCAAGACATCGGTACTGGATTCGATCGTGTTCTACGAACTGTCACGGCAGGTGCCGGCGCGGCTCGGCGTCCAGTTCGGCGCGCGCTATCGCATCGTCGGCGCGCCGGAGGGTGCGCCGACGTCGATCCGCACCAAGTGGGTCATCCCCGACCCCGGCATGCGCAATCCGCTGACCGGGGCCGTCACCGAGGTCGACGAGGCCGAGGAGAGCGTGTCGATCGGCACCGACCGGCTGGCCGGCTACAAGTTCGGCCAGGAATGGGAAGTGGTGCGCGGGCCGTGGATCCTCGAATTCTGGGCCAACGGCCGCAAGCTGAACTCGGTAACCTTCACCGTCGGGAACCAACCATGAGC